>JALFQD010000315.1 GCA_022785265.1 Clostridium sp.
GCAATCTAATTGTGCAATAGCTATTGTGAAAATTCCGTTTATTATCATAGTTATTCCAGAAGATGCTGTTTTTTCTTTTTTAGTCATCCTAAATGTTATAGATGAATATCCTACTACACAAAGCATAGGAAACATTACTAAAATCATATTTTCTATAAGATTTAAATTAGATAAATTATTTAAAATTGGCCACCAATTTGGTGTATTAATATTTTGTACAAAAACACTATCATTAGTAATAGATTGGTATGCCATAAAAAGTACTATTGATAAGGGCCAGCATCTTCCAAATATATAACCACCTTTTATGACTCCATCTTTTTTTGAGAATACTGGAATTACTCCTTTATATCCATCACTTATTACTAAAATTGCATTTATAATATTTATTACCCCGACAAATGTGAATAATGAGCCTATATTTATTTCTATTGTTTCAGTAAATATAAGAGAAACAATTCCTAAAATAGATGCAGTATAAGAAATGCCTAAAAATCTATTTTTACTAAATATTAATGATATAGAAAATAACACTAAGATAACTAACCCAATATTTTTATTAAAAACAACACCTAAATAGCTTAAAATTAAACTTGTTATGGTACCTGCTATAATACCTAATACTATTTGTGATAAGGTAAGCTCTAAAGCTGAATTTATGGAATCACCCATTATCATTTTTTGCATTATTGCCAATTTCTTATTATTAAAAAATAATATTATTCCCATTAAAATCAGCATACCTATAAAAAGTGGATTAGCTATCATAGATGATACTGATTCTAAAGTGAACAAAAATAAATTCATAAATTCAATATCCCCCTGCTATTTAAGCTTTTCATTTAAAATTTCTAATGCTTTATTTATTTGAGAGTCTTTTTCTTTTGTATATTCGTCCTTAAGCTCATCTTCATTTAACTCTATTTCATAGTCTGGATTAATTCCAACTTTATTTATATTTTCTCCATTTGGAGTATAATATTTTGAAATTGTTACTTTTAATCCTCCCTCTCCACTCTTTAATTCAAAAGGTACTTGAACAACACCTTTTCCATAAGTTTTTGTTCCAACAACAGTTGCAGCTTTGTAATCTCTTAAAGCTCCAGTAACTATTTCTGATGCACTTGCAGTATAGCCATCAGTTAATACTACTAAAGGCATTCCTTGTGCTGAGCCACCTATAGATTTAACATCTTCTCTATTTTCATACTTATCTATTGTATATGTTATTATTTTTCCCTTTGGAATAAATTCTGAAGCAATTTTAGCTGCTTGAGTTAATAATCCTCCTCCATTTGATCTTAAATCAAATACTAATGCCTTCATTCCTTGTTTCTTTAATTCTTCAAGTTTAGCATGAAAGTCTTTGTATGCATTTTCATCAAAGCTAGTTAATCTAATATATCCTATTTCATCATTAAGCATTTCTCCATTTACACATACAGTTTTCACATCAGCTCTAGTAACACTCATTTGAAGCTTTTCTTCTCCTCTAAGTATTACTAAATCTAAGGTTTTTATTTCTTCACCTTTCATTAAAGCTACTGCTTTATCTGTATCTCCACCAATTTCTTCTCCATCAACAGAGAAAATTACATCCTTTGACTTAATCCCTGCCTTTTCTGCTGGACCACCTTCAATAGTAGATTGAACCACAACTTCATTATCTTTAGCTGCAATGTAGACCCCTATTCCTTTAAAACTTCCAGAAATTGAACTCATAAGATCTTTATATTCTTTTGAATTCATATAAACTGTGTAAGGATCTCCTAAAGAATTAACCATGCCTTTTATAGCTGCTTCAAGCATAGCTTCATCATCCATTGTACCATCATATAAGGTTATTAAATCATCTCTTACCTCAAATAAAGTTTTGTACTTATCTACCGCTGCCTTATTCTTAAAAACATCTGCATAAATGTCTCCATTTTTTCCAAAAACCACTCCAAATCTTGTTATATAGTTTCCACAAAAAAATGCTCCACCTATTAATAAAATAACTCCAAAAATTGAAAGACATTTTAAAATTTTACTTTTTCTTTTTTTATTTTCTTTTCCTTCTTGAAATTCGCTCATTCTCAATTCTCCCTTTTTACTAAGGTTCTTATACTACTAAGAACTTTCTAAGAGCTAAATAACTTGCAAATCCTCCAACTAAAATACCACCTAATACAAACTTCCATAATAATGATGTAAATACATATGATACAGGAATTAAATTTAATATAATTACTCTTGCTACTATAAATGATATTACAAATTTATATAAGAAATATAATGCAATAACTGATAAAAATGTACCTATTAAACCTATAAGAATACCTTCAATAATAAAAGGCCACCTTATAAACCAGTCTGTAGCTCCAACAAACTTCATTATTCCAACTTCTTTTCTTCTTACATATACAGTAAGTTTAGTTGTGTTCATTATTAAGAATATTGATACTCCTATTAATATTATGAATAACACTGTTCCAATAATTTTAGTAAACTTTATTAAATTTTGTATTGTATCAATACTTTCTTGCTCATCACTTACACTTTCTACTCCATCTAAATCTTTAACAGCTTCTCTTATTGCAGGTGCATAAGACATATTTTCTAATTTAACTATGTAAGAAGCAGGTAATGGATTTTTTTCTAGAGTGTATCCTTTTAAAATTCCTGCATTATTTTCTTGTAATTTCTTAAATGCATCTTCTCTTGATTCATATTGAATTTCTTTAACACCTTGTTGTGAGTTTATTTTTACTTGTATTTCTTTTTTATCAATAGGAGTTATATTATCATCTAAATATACTACTAACTCAATTTTATCCTCAAGACCACCAATAGCAAGATTTAAGTTTTCAGCAACGAGTGAGAAAACTCCTAATACTATAAAAGTTACCAAAACAGTAATTATTGTAGCAATACTTATAGTTTTATTTCTTTTAAAGCTTTTAAAAGCATCCCCTATAAAATAATTTACTGTACTAATTTTCATATTTATACATCCCTCTCTTTTCGTCTCTTATTATTTCTCCACCCTCAATCTCAAGAACTCTTTTCTTCATACTATCAACTATCTCTTTAGCATGAGTTGCCATTAATACTGTTGTTCCTGCTTTATTTATATCATCTAAAAGTTCCATTATCTCTTGGGCTGTTTTAGGGTCTAAATTTCCTGTAGGCTCATCTGCTATTAATACTGTTGGATTATTTACAATAGCTCTTGCTAATGATACTCTTTGTTGTTCCCCTCCTGATAATTCATTAGGAAACATTTTATATTTATGAGAAAGTCCTACTAATGATAGAACCATAGGCACTCTCTTTCTTATTTCCTTTGGAGTTGCTTCAACAACCTTCATAGCAAATGCAACATTTTCATATACATTTAAATTTGGTATTAGTCTAAAATCTTGAAACACCATCCCTACTTTTCTTCTAAAATATGGTATTTGTTTTCTTGTTAATTTAGATAAATTAGTTGAACCTACTATGACTTGACCAGTAGTTGGCTCTACTTCCTTTAATAGCATCTTTATAAATGTTGATTTTCCTGAACCAGAAGGTCCAACTAAAAAGACAAATTCTCCCACTCCAATTTCTATATTTATATCTGACAAAGCTTTAACATTATTCTCATATATCTTTGAAACATTTTCAAATTTTATCATCTTAACACTCCTTGCTAATATTTGTACTCTTATATATACATTAAACAACCATCAAGTAAATTTCAGCTTTTTATTTATTCAAATTTCATTATAACATAATAATATGGTAATTCATAACTATAAACATTTTTTTATGAATTTGTAATAATTTTTATTTTAAACTAAAGTTCTAAAACCTTGACCTAAAACCTCACTTACTTCATTTACTGTAATAAATGCTGTTGGGTCTTCAGTTTTCATAAATTTTTTAAGTTTTATAAACTGTTTTCTATCAAGGACAGTTAATATAACAACATTTTCTTTTTTTGTATAACCTCCTTTTCCCTTAAATATTGTACATCCTCTATCCACATCTTTTATTATGTATTTAGATACAAGCTCTTCTTTTTGAGTAAAAATAAATACTTGCTTACATTCACTAAAACCATCTATAAACTTATCTATTAATGTACTTGATAGATAAACTCCTATAAGACCAAATAATCCAAGTTCAATTCCAAATGTAAATGTTGCTAAAATTATTATTAATGAATCTACTATTAAAAGAGCCACACCAATATTTATATTAAAATATTCACTTAGCAGTTTGGCTATTATACTTGTTCCTCCTGTTGACGCACCTTGGTTAAATATAATAACTGCCCCTAATGCTATAATAACACTTCCAAAAATTGTGGCAAGTATTAAATTGTCTGTTATTGCAACAGGAGTTGTAAACTTTTCTATTATTGACATTGAAATTGACAATCCAAAAGCTGCATATGCACTTTTTACTCCAAAGCTTCCTCCTAAAAATATAAAGGCTAAAATGAATAATACTATATTACATAATATCATAACAATTCCTGGCTCAATATTAAATACTTCTTTCATTATTAGTGCAAACCCTGAAACTCCACCAGAAGCTATGGAATTTGAGAAAAAGAAATATTCAAATGCTATTGCTGTTAATAAAAATCCTATTGTTATTAATATATATTCTTTAAACTTCTTCATTTGTTTCTCCTATTTTTCTTTTGTTAATTATTCTATTTTCATAAAGCCTTCTCCCATTACTTCATAAGCTTCTCTTACACTTATAAAAGCATTTGGGTCTATTTCTTTTATAAACAATTTTAGCTTTATAAATTCTTTTCTTTCAAGTACTGTATATATCACATTTATATCTTTTTTTGTATAAGCTCCTACTCCTTTTAAATAAGTACAACCTCTAGTAAGCTCTTTTAATATAAAATTACTTATTTCATTTACTTTTGAACTCATTATTAATATCTCTTTTTTTGTATTAAATCCATCAATAATTCTATCTATTGTAATTCCTAAACCAATTACACTTAACATTGAATAAAATCCTAAATCTAATCCAAAAGTAATAGCTGCCATAAGAGTTATAAATAAATCTATAATTAAAAGAGCCTTTCCTATATCTATATGAGAAAATTTATTTAAAATTTTTGCAAGTATATCTGTACCACCCGTCGATGCATTATTATTAAAAACTATTGCCATTCCTATCGCAGAAATAAGAGTTCCAAAAATTGTTGCAATAATTAAGTCCTTAGTTAAGGCATAGGGACTTAAGAACTCTTCAATAATCCACATTATTATTGATAATCCAATAGTTGCAAATAATGTTTTTTCTCCAAAACTTCCTCCTATAAGAATAAATGCAACTATAAACAAAATCATATTTATTATAAATGTAATTAAACTTACATTTAAATTTGGTATAAATTTATTTATAACAATGGCTAATCCAGTAACTCCTCCTGCTGCTAAATTATTAGGGATGAAAAAATATTCAACTGATATTGCTACTAAAATTATTCCCATTGTTATAAAAAAGTATTCTGTTATCTTTTTTTTAGCCATATAACTTAACATCTCCTGAAATATTTCTGCCTATGTTTATATTTCCTCACTTTAACAAAAAATATCCAAATAAAAATGTATGTTTAATTATATTTTTAAATTATATGTACCTAATAAAATTAAAATAATGGATAGTAATTAGAAATATATTCATATCTATCTCATATTGTATTTATATTTCTTATACAAAATCCACTATTTCTATATTTATATTATTTAAGTTTTATTGCTTCTTTAATACTTTTAACTATGTTTTCAGCAGTTAAGCCATAACGAACTAATAATTCATTAGGTTTTCCACTTTCACCAAAACAATCATTAATACCTATTCTTTTGACTATAACTGGATAGTTTTCTACAACAACCTCTGAAACTGTTGAACCTAAACCACCTATTATGCTATGCTCTTCAGCTGTAACAATAGCTTTTGTCTCTTTTGCCGCTTTTATTATTATTTCTTTATCTATTGGCTTTAGTGTGTGAATATTTATTACCCTTGCATTTATTCCTTCTTCAGCCAGTATATTTTTAGCTTCTAAAGCTGCTTCAACCATAATTCCTGTAGCTATTATAGTTGCATCTTCTCCTTCTGATAAAGTTACTCCTTTTCCTAATTCAAACTTATATGTAGATTCATCATTAACATTTGCTACAGCCATTCTTCCAAGTCTTACATAACAAGGTCCATTAATTTCTGAAATAGCCTTTATTACTTGTTCAGTTTCTATAGCATCTGCTGGGTTTATAACAGTCATATTTGGAATACTTCTCATTAAAGAAAGGTCTTCTATTGCTTGGTGAGTTGCTCCATCTTCTCCAACAGTTAATCCAGCATGAGTTGCACAAATCTTTACATTAAGATTTGGATAACAAATTGAATTTCTAATTTGTTCAAAAGCTCTTCCAGCAGCAAACATAGCAAAAGTACTTACATATGGAATTTTTCCACAAGTTGACATACCTGCTGCTACACCCATCATATTACCTTCAGCTATACCCATATTAAAGAATCTTTCTGGAGCAACAGCCTTAAAATCTGCTGTTTTGGTTGATTTTGAAAGGTCTGCATCTAAAACTACCACATTTTTATTAGTTTTTGCTAATTCTGATAAAGCCTTTCCATAAGCTTCTCTAGTTGCTATTTTCTTACTCATTATTTATCTCCTCCTAATTCTTTAAGTGCAATTTCACATTGTTCCTTGTTTGGAGCAGTTCCATGCCATGATGCCTCATTTTCCATGAATGATACACCCTTACCTTTTATAGTATTGCAAATTATTACTGTTGGCTTACCCTTATGATTTTTAGCCTTTTCTATAGCATCTAAAATTTCATCATAATTGTGTCCATCTATTATTAAAACATTCCATCCAAAAGCTTCAAATTTTTTGTCTATAGGTGAAGGATTCATAACTTTTGTAATTTCTCCATCAATTTGTAATCCGTTAAAATCTACAAATGCTGTTAAATTATCTAATTTATAGTGAGCAGCACACATACTTGCTTCCCAAACTTGACCTTCTTCTAATTCTCCATCTCCTAAAAGAGCATATACTCTATAAGATTTGTTATCAGTTTTTCCTGCTAATGCCATACCTACTGCTGCTGATATTCCTTGTCCTAATGAACCAGTTGACATATCTATTCCTGATAAATCATTCATATTAGGATGTCCTTGTAGTCTTGAACCAGTTTTTCTTAATGTTAACAATTCTTTTGGAGCGAAAAATCCTCTTCTTGCTAATGCACTATATAAAACTGGTGCTGCATGACCCTTTGATAACACAAATCTATCTCTGTTTTCATCCTTAGGATTGCTAGGGTCTATATTTAACTCATTAAAAAATAAAGTTGTAACGATATCTGCTGCAGATAGTGACCCACCTGGATGACCTGATGCTGACTCTGTTAACATTTCAACTACATCTTTTCTAATTTGTCTGGAAATTTCAACTAATTCTTCCTTGTTTTTTTTCATTATGTATCCTCCTAAAAAATATTATAGACTATATTACTAATTTGCATTAGTATTTTAACATATCTTATTACTTATGTGTTATTATTTTATAAAAAAAGTAGAATAAATATGTTATTTTGCTCCTTCTAGCTCCAAATCAAAACAAAATAAAAAATCGAGATGAATTTTACACCTCGATTATAACTTTTATGATTCTCTTATAAGCTTAAGCTAATTAATAATGCATTATTAACCTTTTTCATATCTGTATCTGTCATGTGTCCAATCTTTTCTTTTAATCTTCTTTTGTCTAATGTTCTTATTTGCTCAAGAAGAACAACAGAATCCCTATTTAGTCCATACTCTTCTGAAGATATTTCCACATGAGTTGGTAACTTTGCTTTATTTATTTGAGATGTTATAGCTGCAACAATAACTGTTGGACTATATCTATTTCCAATGTCATTTTGTATTATAATTACAGGTCTAATTCCACCTTGCTCAGAGCCTATAACAGGACTTAAATCTGCATAAAAAATATCACCTTTTTTTACTACCATCGTTGTCATTTGATAAATCACACTCCGCAAAGCCATGTTTCGTACATATCAACATCAATAAATTCACATTCATTATATTCTTGGGCAATTTCTAAATTTAAATTTCCCATTTCCATATAGCCTTTTTTCATTTCTTCTAAATCCATAGTTTCCTCACTATATAATATATTATTAGATAATTTCTTATTTGTTTCCATATTTTTATTGCTTAATGACCTTGACATAATTATCACTCCTTATGGTAGTAAAAAATACTTATGTTGATTATAATAACTACATACATTATATTTCAAATTATATCATAATGTCAAAGCCTTAAAACTATTAATTACTTAAACTTTTTCTTTTATATAGGAAATTTCTATGTTTTTGATGTACAATAAATCAATTATCTATGTACATACATTAAGTACATTGTATTACCCATATACAACTTATTTTTAATTCATCTATTGCTTATGTATATACATATAATCTAATAATTGTGAATTTCGTTGATTACATTTATGGCTATTTTATTTTTTAAAATAAATTTTCATCTAATTTTTTTAATTTTTTAAAAGTTTTATATGTTATTCTTATTCTTTCATTATCTTTTACATCATAAATCTGAGTCATTAAAGGAATTTGGTTTTCCTTATCTAAAAATATACAAGCATACTCCATATGTTGATTTTCAAATGGAAGTTTAACAATTACTTTTATATAAATCTTATCTCCCCACTCATCCTTACCCTCTTCAATAGTTAATATCTCATTTGATAATATATTGTTTATATCTGCTAGAGGATAAACCTCATCAACTCCTTTGTTAGCTTCATATTCGTTTCCACTTTCTTCTATAAAAATCTGCCCATTTTTGTAAACTTTTACTCTATCTTTTTCAAATTCAATTCTTAAACCTATATTCTTATAATATAATAATCTTATATTTTCAGAATATTCACTTCTAGAATTATTCACAGTATATTCTATTTCAGATTTATACATTGGTATATTCTTTATCTTTTTTACAACCTCCTCATTAGTTAATACATAGCTATGTCTAAAAAATATAATTATGACTAGTATTAAGATAGGAATTGTAATTAAAGTTAAAATTATCCATATACTAATATGACTAATTCTCTTTTTTTCTTCTTTCATGTTTCCTCCAGTATTAGTTATATATTAAGTAATATTAATATATTGGAGGAAATATTCTAATTATTGTTTAAATCTTCCATGACTGATGGGATTATTTCAATTACATCTCTTGCATTAACAGAAAATCTTGTTTTGCCCAATTCATCACCAGCTTTTCCGTGAATATATGCTCCTAAAACAGCACTATTAAATAAATCTTTACTTTGTCCAACTAATGAGCCTATTATTCCTGAAAGACAATCTCCCATTCCACCTGATGCCATTTTACTAGTTCCTGTAGTATTAATAACAGTTTTGTTACCATCTGTAATAACAGTATTGTATCCCTTTAAAAGTACTATAACATTATTTTCTTCTGCATACTTTTTACTTATTTCGATTCTATTATCTTCAATATCACTTATGGATTCTCCAACCAACCTTGCCATTTCACCTACATGAGGAGTAAAAATTGTTCTTCCTTTTAAATATTTTAATAAATCCTTCTTTTCAGAAATAATATTTAAAGCATCTGCATCTGCTATAACATAACAACTACTTTCCTTAATACATTTCTCTAAGATTTTTACGTTTTCATTATTTTTACTAAGCCCAGGGCCACATATTAATACATCTATATCTTTTAGTATTTTCTCTATTCTACTAATTTCACTATATCTCAATGTCATTTGTTCTGTTAATCTAGTTGAAAAAGTATCTTGTAAATCATCTTCTATTAGTAAAGTCACCAATCCTGCACCTGTTCTAACAGCTGATTCTGCCACTATATAAGCTGCTCCTGTAAAGCCCCTACTTCCTGCTAAGATTAATACTTTTCCATAATCTCCTTTATGCCCTGTTATATTTCTTTTTGGAAGAATAATCTTATAATCTTCTTCTTCTAAAAAATATACCTCTTCATCATTCATTTTCTTAATAAAATCTGGGATACCTATTTTTATTATTTTTACATTACCTAAATATTTTTGTGCTTCATTAGAAAAAAAGCCTTTTTTATAAACTTCAATACTATAAGTTTCATTTGCAATTATTGATATTCCAAGAGCTTTCCCTGTATTACAATTTAATCCTGATGGTACATCAATAGCTACTGTATATTTAGAAAAATTATTTATCATTTGTATGACATTATAATATAATCCTTCTACATTTCTACTAAGTCCTACTCCAAATATAGCATCTATTATTATATCTGAATTTTTTATCTCTAGTTCTAAATCTCTATTAAGCATATCTTCACTTAAATTAACTATATTTCCTTTAAGCTGCTTGAAAATATTATAGTTAATCTTAAACTCATTACTGCCATTTTCAATATTTCCTAATATAAATATCTTTACATTCTTATTAAATAACAGTAGCTTTCTTCCTAGAGCTATTCCATCTCCACCATTATTTCCTGTACCACAAAAAATAATAAAATTTTCTCTTTTATGTACAACTTGGTTTAAAATTCCCTCAGCTGCATTTTCCATTAGTACTATACTAGGTATTCCAATATTTTCTATTGTCTGTTTATCAATTTCTTTAGTTCCTTCCATGGAAAATATTTGCTTCATTATCGTTCCTCCTCTAATATTGCAAAAGCAATTGCATTCTCATTTGAATGTGATATAGAAAGATGAAACCTATAATTTGTAAGATTATATTTTTCTATTATCTTTAAACTTAACTTAACTACTGGCTTATTAAGGTTATCATGCAATATTTCTATGTCTCTTAATCCAAATCCTCTTATTCCAGTTCCTAAAGCTTTACTTACTGCTTCTTTAGCTGCAAATATTCCTGCTATTGTGTGTGGATTATTATTTCTTATCCTAAAATATTCTTGTTCACTTTTAGTAAATCCCTTTAAAATAAAATTACTATTTCTCTCTATTGCTTTAGCTATTCTTTGTACTTCAATAATATCCGTTCCTATCCCTTGTATCAAATTAAACACCTTCTCTAAAATTAATTGTACTATATTATAGAGAAAAATGCTTTGTTTTTTAATTAAATTCAAAAACACAATTATCCACAGTTTCTCCTATTATATCAATCAAATGAATTGGAGATACTTGATTCTTGTATAGTAAATCAAGTAAATTTTGTACTAACTCTTTCTTCTTTGAAATAATATCAACACGTTCTTCAATACTATTTACTACTATGCCATTTTCTATACTTTCTCTTTTAACTACTATGCCATAAACTGTTTCATTATTGTATTCCTTAGATTCCATCAAATAACTATACTTCATTTCTATCCCCTCCAAATTAACACATGAAACCAACTCTTTAACTTTCAATTTAATTCCTCCTTACTAATTAACTTACTTTTTATTGAATTTTATCATAGTTTCAAGTGTTAAATTGTCAAAGTGTAGACGTAAATTTAATTTTTTTTCTCTATTTTTTTTACAATTTTATGTAATTGAGTTTTTCCTTGAAATCCTTTTCTAATACTTTGTCTAATACTTTTTTACTTTTGTTTAAAAAAATTTCTGTTTTTTATTTAATATTTTATGTATATTTTTAAAGACCGTTACCTATTCCATAACGGCCTTACTCTCATTATTATTTGTTTTTTTGCTATTTATAAAATTAAATTCTTCTGCAAATACTTCAATTTTATATCTCTTATTGCCATTTTCATCTTCATAATTACTTGTTCTAAGTGTACCACTTATACTTATTGAATCACCTTTTTTCATATACTTACATAATGTTTCTGCTTTTTTGCCCCAAAATACAACTGGAATAAAATCAGCTTCCTTAATTCCTGTTGAAGACTTAAAATTTCTATTTATAGCTATTATCACTCTAGTATAATATTTGCTTTTGCTTTGAATAGCCTTTAATTCAGGGTCTTTAACTAAGTTACCTAATAATACAACTTTATTCATTTAATAAAATACCTCCAAAATAAATAGATATTAAGATTATTGCCACTATTATCTATTTATATTCAAAGAAATATTTATTTTTTTCTAATTATTGATAAAACCGAATTAAATTCTAAACCAAATAAAAATATTATAGAAATTAAAAATAGCCATATCATAAGTATAAACACAGCTGCAAGACTTCCATAAATTCTTGAGTAATTACTAAAATTATTTATATAAAATGAAAAAGCTAGAGATATTATAAGCCATCCAAGTGTTGTAAGAATTGCCCCTGGAAAAGCCTCTTTCCATTTTATTTTTTTAGATGGAGCAAACTTATATATGGTAGATAATACAAAAATAAGTACAATTAATATTAATCCATATCTCAATAAATTCCATATAACTAACACTAAGTCATGGAAAGGAAGTAAATTTATCAAGTGATTTCCTATTATTTCTCCAAATACTAAGAGTGCAAGTGTTGTTATTATTGTTAAAGCCAATAGTATTGTACTTATATATGATATTATTGACCTTTTTATAAAACCTCTCTTCTTGTCATGTACATTATATGCCTTATTTACCCCTTTAAGTACTGCCCTAAAACCAGAAGATGCAGTCCATATTGTTAATAATATAGAAACTCCTAATAATCCTGTACTTTGATAATTAACTATTTCTTTAATAGTATTTTCTATTAACTCTGATACACTAAGTGGCACTAAACTATTTAATAATTTTAGAATATCATTTGCATTAAATTTGCTAAATCCTATTAATGTAAATAAAAACATTAAAAATGGGAAAAATGATAAAATTAAATAATATGCCATTTGAGATGCTAAAGCAAATATATCATCTTTTTGAGATTTAGTTATCAAAGTTACTATAAATTCAAACTTAGATAATTTCTTATGATTTTTATTATCTTTCATTACAATTTCAAAATCCCCTCTTAAATTTGGATACACTAAAATGCTTTGTTACATTATACTTAATTATTTCATTATTAATAATCTTTATTTTTCATCATATTCATTTGTAATTCTTTGAACTATTTTCTTTATAACACTTGCTTGTGCAATTAATGAAATAACAATTATAAATACTCTTATTCTTTCCTCATCTTTTTCATTAAGCTCAAAAGCTTTCATTTTGTCTTTAAGATTATCTATATCATTCATATAAGTCTTTAAAAATGAATCATAACTTTCTTTTTGAATTTCAGTAAATACCTTGTATGCTGCTTCCCAAGAAATTATATCGTCTGTTCTATCATTTATTTCATTAAAAGCTAATCTAAATACTTTTTTTATTTCCTCAGTTGTTAATACTGGTCTCATAAAGCTTAATAAAACTAACTGAACAAGATGAATTTTTGTATATCCTCTTTTTTTACCATCTTCAGGTTTCATAATAACTTCACTTTTTATATAATTTTGTACTATGTTATTAGTATATTTATCATCAGGGAATTTATCATTTAAAAAATCTATAACTTGAGATAAAAATAAATCATACTGTGGAAAATTATCAAATGATACAATGCTATTATTAGACATTTCTTCTGCTAATTCTCTTATATACTCAAAACTAAAATCTTTCTTCATATATTATCACCCTCTTTTTATTATTAATTTTATTATATAGTAAAAAAAAACTTGTTACAAGTTAATTTTGCCATTATAATAATATTTATGTGTTT
>JALFQD010000343.1 GCA_022785265.1 Clostridium sp.
TAATAAAAATAGGTTTATTTAATGAAATATTAACATCTTTTAATATCTCATTCTTATCATTCTCTAAAACATACCAATGTGTTTGTTTATCTAATATTTTTCCGGAACTTGTCTGTCCTAATCCCAACCGTACTATTGTCATAAAAATAATTATTTAATTAAAAAAATCTTTATATTTATTCTCTGAAAAGATCTACCTTCAAAAAAGAAAAGAACCAAAAGAAAAATTAAAATTATAAATAAATTTTTTCATATATTTATATATAGATCTATCACAACCTTAAATACTAACATATTTATTATACTGAGCTTTCAGGAAAAAGTCTACATTTTTAAGAAATATTTTTAAATTTTATTAAAAATAATTTATAACTAATTAATAATCAATAAATTAAATAAACTATTTTTCATATAAAATAAAAAAATTCAGATCTAAATTACATAAATTTAAATCTGAATTATAAATAAATTTTTTATATATTATATATAATATCTATCTCAACCTTAAATACTAACATATTTATTATACTGAGCTTTCCAGAAAAAGTCTATATTTTTTCTAAATATTTTTAATAAATGTTAAAAATAATTCATAACTAATTGAAGTATAATTAGTTAAATTGCTTAATTACTTCATTAAATACGATATTATATTCAGTTTCTGATATTTCTTCTATTTTTTCATTTTTACGAGAACTTAATACATCTTTAATGTCAAGTGATTGCCTTTTAATATTAAAATATGGAGAACCGTCTATCCATGATTTAACAGTAACACTAGTAATATCTAAATGTCCTTTATATGTTTCATCTAAACCATGAATTTTGATATATTCATATATAGGCATGAATATATCTTTTAATAAAGTTTCTTTATTTTTAGAAGAAATATCCATTTGATTAATTTGATTTAGTTTTTCTAAATATTCATCTTTATTAAATTTTAATCGTTCTGTTCTATAACATATATATGATATAGGAACAATAGGTATTTCATTTGTTTCTGGAAAATTATCACATAATGGATAAATTTGATCTAATAACCAAATAATGTATTTGTTATTTACATTAAATTGATAGAGATTATAAGATTGACGTTTATCATTACTTAGTTCCCATAGTTCTTCACTATATGGCATTACAGCAATATAAGTTTCATCCCATATTGGATTATTTAATTTATCGATATGAATACTTCGTTCATTCGATCTATCTTTATTGATACAATATAATTTTACATCATCAGGAACAAGAATTTTATCTATATATGAATTATATGCAAATCTCCAAATTTTATATTCTTTATAGTTTTTATTCATTTTATAGAAATTTTAAATTATTATTTTCTAATCTTATCATAGTAACCCCATCTGTTTTTAATAACATAACCATTTTTATCTACAAAACAATTTGCAACTTTAAGTAATTGTAAATATGTTATATTATTTGTATCACATGGTAATGAACCATATATTACATAATTACCAGGTTTGATTTCTTCTACAATATTACCATATGTTTCTGGATATTTTGGATATGATGCAGTTTTCTTAGCAAATGCTATATTCAATTCAAGTATATGAAGTTTTAATTCAACATTAATATTATCGATTGAATCTGTTTTAATAATATTATTCATATTTTTTATTTTTTTATTAGTAATTAAAATAATTATAGAAAAATTGAGAAAAATGATATAAAAATACTCAAAATTTCTCAATTTTTATTATGTTTTTGATAGTATTTTTTCAAACAAGTAGAAGTATACTGTGATGCTTTAAAATATTCGTTTTAAGTATCTAAAACGTTACTTTGTAGAACTGTTAAATTCTGCTCTAACTTTCTCAATTGCATCACACATATTCATCTTCTTACCAGTAGAACGATCTATCTTCGTACAATCGTCATTATTACTGCCATAAATAGATACATATGCATCATATGCCTCTGGAAATTCATCCTTCAACTTATTCAATGTTGTAATGTTATTCAATACACACAGAACTTCTTTTGACCATTTATTGATTTTATATGCATCCAATATAATTTCACGACATTCATTATACAATGCAGGATAATGCTCATTCAAATATGTTGCAAGTGGATGATTATCGGTTGAATAACCATTATGAACATTAAAATTATTATAAAAGTTATTTAGAAGTTTTGACAATTTAAATGCAGGTGCAGAATAATATCTGAAATTACTATCCAATTCGTTACTTCTAAAAAAGTTATAACCATACATGTTATATTCTCTTGCATTCACATATTGAGGATACTTATCATAAAGATCTTTTACTTCTGTTGGAACTTCATTCCAAAGTGCATCTTCAATCTCCTTTGAAATCTTTTCAACTCGATCATCAATTTCTTTACGACGT
>JALFQD010000392.1 GCA_022785265.1 Clostridium sp.
GGGTATGAAACTAATCATATACTTCCTAGCCTTACTATTGCTCAGGCTATTTTAGAAAGTGGGTGGGGTAAATCTTCCCTTTCAAGTGAAGCTAATAATTTATTTGGCATAAAAGCCTTTGATGATTGGAATGGTGATACTATAAATTTAAGTACTAAAGAATATAATAGTGATTGCTCATCTTATACAATAAATTCAGATTTTAAAGCTTATTCATCATTTTATGAAAGCATAAAAGACCATACAGCTCTTCTTTCTACAAAAAGGTATAAAGCAGTAAGACATGCCTCTAATTATGTAGAAGCTTGTTATGCAGTATATAACTGTGGTTATGCTACCTATCCTAATTATCCAGAAGACCTTATAGAAATAATAGAGAATTTTAATTTAGAAAAATATGATATAATAGCTAAGAAAAATAGTGAAAATGAATATACATTAACAAAAGTTGAAAGTCAAAAATATGAAGATTCATTGTCTTCTGTAAATGGAAACAATTGTGCAGATTTATTTAAAAACATAACTAATTCTGGTAAGGATACCAAAAATTCAAAAAACAATATTGCTGTTATCTCAGTAAGCAAATAACATAATTTACTAATAAAATGATAATGACTAAGAACAAAATGTTCTTAGTCATCAATATCATCATATTCTTCTATATGGTGTATTTCGTCATCATGATTTACTCTTCCTGCTACTCCATACATTTCTCTGCCCTTAATATTTAATTCTTTTCTTTGTCTTTCAACTAAGTCACTAAGCATATCTCTTATTTCTTTAGGTTTTTTAATTTTTTCAAGATATAATTCCTTATCTGTTGGGTCACAGGTAATAAGCTTTATTGTTCCAACTCCTAAAATTTTATCAAATAGAGTACGTTCAAGGTTAAAGTCTAGTATTCTATATAAAAGTATCTCATTTTCATTTGTTGAAAATAATCCTCTTGATACATATAATCTATTATTTTTAATTAAATATTTTGTAAATGAAATAGGCATTCCTAAAATTCTTTTTCTATCTTGCCATAAAACTGTATTATCCATAAAATCCCCTCCTAAGCTTTTATCTCATTATATCATATAGCTATGTCAAAACAAATAGTTGATAAATGAGATTTTTTTGTAGGGCTGAATTTACTAGAATATACAGTTACCATCAGCATCAAGCAAATAAACTGCAAAGATGACTTCTAGCTGTCTTGGTTTTAAATCTTTAATGCGAGCATTGTTATATACTACTCGTATCTTGTCTCCCTTGCTAACTTTAGGCATACCTTTAGCAGAAATAACATTAGGTTCAAAAGACACTTGACTTCCAATTTTAACAGAATCATCAAATGCTTCTGTACATTCTACTAAAATTAATGTATCTGTAATTTCTAAAACAATTGCATTGAAATAAGATTGTCTATTTACAGATTCTTCTCCATTATCATTTCCACTACCACATCCACATAAAAGAGAGAAGATAAGAAATAAAATCATACATAATGAAATCTTTTTTTTCATATGAACATCTCCACAATTTTAATCTTGTAAGGAATCATTACACTTTTTTACAAGCTCTAGAAATTCTTTTTTATATTCATCCTCTTCTATATATTTCTTATTTGAAAGCTTATTATAAATACCTTCATAGCTTGAATTTCCTTTATACTTTGAATCTCTTAAAAGCATTCCAAATTCTGCCACACTACTTGAAAACTCTAGATTATCAGACATTTTAGAATTATAATCTTTTAAAGATAATGTCTTACTTTCAAGATTGCTTTTATTCTCATCAGGCTTTTTATATCTTAAATTTATAGTTACAAGCTCATCACTTTCATTAGTAGTTGTTTCTTGATATTTTAAATCTGTTTCTGGAATTTCTTGTTTAGAATCTTTTAAAGCTATTTCATAAAGTGCTGTAACTCTATGTCCTGCTCCAATATCTCCTGCATCTTTTGTATCATCATCAAAATCTTCTGTGTTAAGAAGCCTATTTTCATATCCCACAAGACGATATCCCTTAACCTGTGAAGGGTTAAATTCAAGCTGAAGCTTAACATCTTTTGCAACAGTAAATAATGTTCCTCCCATTTCCTCTATCAAAACCTTTTTTGCCTCTAAAGCACTATCTATATAATTATAGTTTCCATCTCCATTGTCAGCTAAAGCCTCCATTTTATTATCTTTTATATTTCCAGAACCAAAGCCAAGCACAGAAAGATGAATTCCAGATTTTTTCTTTTCTTCAATAAGTCTTTTTAAGTCCCCTTCACTTGTAATTCCAACATTTAAATCACCATCAGTTGCTAAAATCACTCTGTTATTTCCACCTTTTATAAAATATTTTTCTGCTATTTTATAGGCTGTTTCAATTCCCTTAGAACCTGCTGTTGACCCTCCTGCTATTAGTGAATTTATACTATCTGTAATTTTTATTTTTTCACTTCCTGATGCTCCTTCAAGAACAACAGCATCACCTGAGGCATAAGTTACAATTGAAATTCTATCTTCTTCTCTTAAGTTTTCTGTAAGCATTAAAAATGCCCTTTGAACTAAAGGAAGCTTATCCTCAGAATACATAGAACCAGATACATCAATAAGAAATACCAAATTAGATTTTGGTAAAGAATTATAATCAATATCCTTTGCTTTAAGACCTATTGATAAAAGTTTTGTATTTTCATTCCAAGGACAATCACTAAGTTCTGTATTAATTGAAAAAGGTAAGTCTCCCTTAGGCTCATCATAATCATATTTAAAATAATTTATCATTTCTTCAATTCTTACAGCATCTTTTTCTACTTCTAAGCCATTATTTATCATTCTTCTTACATTGCTATAAGATGCAGTATCAACATCTACAGAAAAAGTAGATATAGGATTATTTAAAACAGACTTATAACCATTTTCTTCTATTGTATTGTATTCCTCAGTATTAAAATTTTCAGTAGAATAACTCATATTACTATCATAAGCTTCGTCAGTTTGTATTGATTGCATCTCATTTGTTATTATCCCTTTACTTTCAGTTTTTGAATCACTTGCACCACATCCATATAATAGTGATGAAATTATCACTACAAATGATATTTTCTTTATAAATTTTCTCTTCATAATTATTCCTCCTAACCAATTTTCTCTATACTATAAATTTTTATTTGCATAGGATAGCTTTCTCTAATTTCAAAATATCCTACATTTACAACATCATTTTCCTTTAAATTTTCACAATCAAATTTTAAATTTTCATCATAATCTATAATTACTTCACTTTCTGATTTTACTCCATTTGCATCCTCTTCAACCTTTCCTGAAAATCCATAATCATTTATGCTTGTAATTCTTATCTTTAAAAAACTCATCTTATTAGGTCTATCTGATGAAAAATTTACTTCTTCATTTTCACTATTATTTGATTTTATACTATCTTCTGTTGTTAAATAAGAATTTGAGGTATCTTCACTACTTGTATTTTTATTAATTGTTGTTTTTATACCTACTGGAATAATTATTATTGCTAATAATATAGTTGATACTATTAAAATCATTTTTCTCTTTGAATTTTTCTTAGTATTTTCTCTTCTTAAAACACCTTCTTCAATTCTTCTTTTTAAGAATTCATTTTCTTTAAAGTTAGAGACTATATTATTATAATCCTCCTTCTTCACTATTAGTCACCTCCATTTTTAATATTTCTCTTCCTCTTTTTAGTCTCATTTTAACTGCTGATTCTCTTATTTTTAATATTTCTGCTATTTCCTTTATCTTATAGCCTTCATAATAATAAAGATGTATAACTGTTTTATACTTATATGGCAGTTTTAATATAAATTCTGTTAGGTTAATTTCTTCCTCACTTTTTGCATAAAGCTCTATTTCTTCTATGGAAATAATCTTCTTTCTCCAAAAGCTTTTAAGTCTATCCTTACAAAGATTTATAGTTACCCTTATAACCCATCTTTTTTCATCTTCAATAGTAGAAAATTTTGGTGCTTTATATATAAGCTTTATAAAAACCTCTTGCATAACCTCTTCTGCTTCAATATGATTTCCTAAATAAACCATGCATTGTTTAAAAAGCATATCTCCATATCTCTCATATTTTACTGAAAAGGCTTCTTTTAATTCTTCTGATGGTACCATCTTTTTTATTCCCCCTTTCACCATAAAAACGATTTAAATATTAAATTGGTCACATAAATTTTTTATAATTTTAAAATAAATTGTATCCATACATTTGTATTTTAAAATATTTTCTGTAATATATAATTCATGATAAATTTTTAAAGGGGGATTTTCAATAATGGAAAGAAAACAAGTAAATAAAAATCTTGCTCAAATGTTAAAGGGCGGAGTAATAATGGATGTAACAAATAAAGAACAAGCAATAATTGCAGAAAAAGCTGGTGCTTGTGCTGTAATGGCACTTGAAAGAGTACCTTCTGATATAAGAAAAGAAGGTGGGGTTGCTAGAATGTCTGACCCTAAAATGATTAAGGAAATTCAAGAAGCTGTTTCAATTCCTGTAATGGCAAAAGTTAGAATAGGACATTTTGTTGAAGCACAAATTTTACAAGCTTTAAATATTGATTTTATAGATGAAAGTGAAGTTTTAACTCCTGCTGATGATAAATATCATATTGCAAAGGATGAATTTGAAGTTCCTTTTGTATGTGGTGCAACAAATATAGGAGAAGCATTAAGAAGAATTGGTGAAGGTGCTTCAATGATAAGAACTAAAGGTGAAGCTGGAACTGGTGATGTTGTTAATGCTGTAACTCATATGAGAACCATGAAAGACCAAATAAAAGAAATTCAAAAGGCTGATAAGGAAGAATTAATGACAATTGCTAAAAATTATGGTGCTCCATATGATTTAGTTAAATATGTATGGGAAAATGGAAAGCTTCCTGTTGTAAATTTTGCAGCTGGTGGAATTGCTACTCCTGCTGATGCAGCTTTAATGATGCAACTTGGTTGTGATGGAGTTTTTGTTGGTTCTGGAATTTTCAAGTCTGATAATCCTGAAAAAAGAGCTAGAGCAATAGTTCTTGCAACAACTTATTATAATGACCCTCAAAAGCTTGCTGAAGTTTCTGAAGATTTAGGTGGAGCTATGAGTGGTATAAATGCCAAGGAAGTTGCTACAAAATATGCTGAAAGAGGCTGGTAAAATGAAAAAGGTTGGAGTTTTATCCTTTCAAGGTGGAATTGAAGAACATCTAAGTCAAATAGAATCCCTTGGTCATGAAGCTATACAAATAAAAAAAGAAGAAGATTTAAAGAATTTAGATGCAATAATTCTTCCTGGTGGAGAAAGCACTACTATGGGAAAGCTTTTAGATGTAACTGGACTTAAAGAACCCTTAAAAGAAAAGATTAAATCAGGTATTCCTACTTGGGGAACTTGTGCTGGCATGATACTTTTAGCTAAGGAAATTGAAAATGACACTCGAAGACATTTGTCTCTTATGGATATAAAAGTAAGAAGAAATGCTTTTGGAACTCAAATAGATAGTTTTAAAACAAAAAAAGTTATAAAAAAGGTTTCTGAAAATCCTTTAGAGCTTGTCTTTATAAGAGCTCCTTTTATAACTGAAGTAAAAGATAATGTTAAAGT
>JALFQD010000038.1 GCA_022785265.1 Clostridium sp.
GATTTAGTGAATGCTGGAGGGTCTAGGATAACAACATCAAATTGTTTTCCTTCTTTTGACCAAGCTGGAAGAACATCAAAAGCATTATGACATTCAAATTTTACAGTATCTTGAAGGTTATTTAATTCTGAATTTCTTGTAGCACATTCTATGGCGTGTTCAGAAACATCAATTCCAAGAACAGATTTAGCACCAGCAATACCAGCGTTTAAGGCAAAGGAGCCTGTATGAGTAAAGCAGTCTAAAACCTCTTTCCCTTTACATATTCTATGAATAGCAGCTCTATTTTCTTTTTGGTCAAGGAAAAATCCTGTTTTTTGACCATTTTCTAAGTCAACTATGTATTTAACTCCATTTTCAGTTATTAATATGTTTGTATCAAATTCTTCTGTTAAAAATCCTTTTCTTTGTTCTAATCCTTCAATTTCTCTAGTTTTTATATCACTTCTCTCATATATGCCTTTAGCATTGAAGTCTTCTTTAAGAATTTCAACAATTATAGCTCTATATTTATCCATACCTAAAGTTGAAATTTGGATTACATAATAATCTTCATATTTATCTACTGTTAGTCCTGGAAGAAGGTCAGCTTCTCCAAATATAAGCCTACATGAAGAAGTATCTATTACGGTTTTTCTATATTCCCATGCAGCTTTAAATCTTTTTCTAAAGAATTCTTTATCAATTTCTTCCTCTTGATTTTTTGTCATTATTCTTATTGTTATCTTACTTCTATCATTTATATATCCTTTTCCAATAAAATAATTTTTGTGATTATATACCTCAACTATGTCACCATTTTCATAATCTCCATCATATTCATTTATTTCATCTATATAAACCCATGGACGACCATTTTCAGCCTTTTTATTTTTGCCTTGATGCAAATAAAATTTACTCATAATAATTTTCTCCTTTATAAAAAACTTTAATTAATTATATCAAATTTATTATTAGAAATATATTTAAATTATATCTTACACTAATGAAAACATTTTATTGAAAAAATAATTATAGACATGATAAAATCATAATATCTTTACAAATAATGTTATATTGCTAAAATATTAAAAATAAGGGGGATTTTATATGAAGAAAAAGAAAGCTATGCTTATTGCAACTACTGTACTTACAGCTCAAGTAATGAGTATACCAGTTTATGCTGCAGAAAATAGTGTAAGCATAAATGAAGAATCTATGTATAATGATTATCTTAACATTTGTGTAGAAAATGATAGTAGTCAAAGTGAATATTGTAGGTTTGTTATAAGAACAAAAGAAGGAAACTTATCTACTAATAATGATAATGACAAAAAACTTATTTATAGTAATTTTTATTCATCATATACAACAATAAATATTAATGGAGCAGATTATATATATGGTGAAGGAGAAGAAATACAAGAGCCTGTTTTTGATAAGGAAACTAAAAGTAGTATTTCTACACAAAAGTTTGGGGATATTGAAATAACACAATTTTTAAGATTTGTTAATGGATTTACTGATAAATATAATGATATGGTTGAAATATCTTATGAAATAAAAAATACTGGCAAAGAAGAAGCTAATGTGGGAATAAGAGTTATGATAGATGCTATGCCAGGTGATGATGATAAAGGTACAATAAAAGTAAATTCTTCAGAATATGAAAAAGAATTTGAATTGAAGGATGAGGATGTAACAAAAGAATGGTCAGTATTTAGTAATAATGATAATGAAATTGAAGCTTATGGAAAAGCCTCTAGTAATACTGATGTTATTCCTAATAAAATTCAATTTGCAAATTGGAACAATCTTTATGACAATAGATGGGACTATTCTGTAAACTATGATGAAGCAAATGAAGATAGTGCAATAGCAATAGTATGGAATGATGTAAATATAGAAAGTGGGGAGAAAAAGATACTTTCTACATGCTATGGAGTAAGAAATGTAGATGAAACTCCAAAAGATGATGAAAACAATAACAAAGAAGAAGACAATAAACAAGAGGATAACAAACAAGAGAACAATAAAGAAGAAAATAATAAGGGTAATGAAAATTTAAAGGATGTTATAGAACTAGCTAAAGAAAATGCTAATAATGCTAAAACTTCTGATAATAATTCAATATATGTTTGGCTTATATGTTTAGCAAGTTCACTTGCTTTGATTATAGGTACTGTCTTATTTAAGAATAAGAATAAGAAAAACTAAGGGGGTATAGTAGATGAAATCACAAAAACTGAAGTTAATAGCATTAGCAACATCAGCTGTAATGTTTTCTAATATATTTTTAACAAGCACTATTAATGTTTCAGCTGCTGAAAAGAAGCTTTCTTGGCAAAGAGGATTAGATTATGTTTTATTTTCAGGAAATGAAGATGACCTTGTATTTAATGTAGAAGAAGGTAATGTAGAAGGGGATATATATTCAGAGGATAGTGTTGAATATACAGGAGAAAAGGGATTACTTGTAAATGGAAGAATAAATGCTTCATTAGTGCCAGACAACATAGAAGGTAATTATAATACTATAAATAACAAAATAGAAATGCCACAGCTTGATGATGTTATCTCAAAAAATACTGAAAATAGTATTGTTTATGAAGAAGATGAAAAATTTGTTCAAAGCACAATAAACTTAGATAATTCAATAAAAGTAAATGGAAGCTTATTTTTAGATAGAGTTAATTTAAGTGGAAATGGATATATAGTAGCAGATAATAATATAAGATATGATGTAAATAGGGGAAATACAGAAAATTATAATGCTGTAATATATTCTAAAAATGGAAATATAACAATAAATGGTTCAGAAGCAGTTATAAACGGAGTTATATATGCACCAAATGGAAAAGTAGAAATTAATGCAAAAAAGATAACAATAAATGGAGCTATATATGCAGATTCAATAGAGCTTAATGGAACAACTCTTAATGTTAATGAAAATAGTGAAGCTACAAGTCTTATAACTGAAAAGCTAGTAGTTGATGCTGGAAAAGATAAAGAAATATATATAGATGAAGCTTTCGAATTAACAGGAAGCTGTAATTATAGTGATGCTGATATAACATGGAGCATAGAAGGAGAAGAAACACAAGCAGAAATAAGTAATAATAAGAGTTTAGAAACAAGTGTTAAATTTAACAAAGAAGGAACTTATACATTAAAGCTTAATTCAACATTAGAGAATATGAGTGCTTCAGATGAAGTTGTAATAAAGGTAAAGGCAGAACCAGTAAAACAATATACAATGACTAGTGATTTTAATGAAGGTTCTTATGAAAATCTATCTGGAGAAAATGATGAATTAAAGCTAGAAAATACTAATACTAGAGAAATAAATGAAATTTCTAAGGTATATAATGGAACTGAATCAAAAGGAGTAAATGTTACAAGCACAATAAATAAAGATATGTTGTATGCTCCAAAAGATAGTGCAAGCATAACTTATAATATTAATGGATATGGTACTCAAGATGAAGAAGAAGGTGCAATAGATTTAATTCTTGTTATTGATACATCAGGTAGTATGGATGGAGATAGAATTGAAAGAACAAAAGAATCTGCTAAAAAGGTAGTTTCTTGTATGAAAGAAAATGATAGATGTGCATTAGTTGGATTTGAAGGAAGTGCATATTTGGTAAATGATTTTACTTCAGATTCTGAAGAATTAAATAATTCTATAGATACATTAATTCCAAGATGGAATGGAACTAATATATCATCTGGTATTAATAAAGCTATTGAAGTTTTTGAAAATTCAAGTGCTAACAATAGAGATAAGTATGTAATTTTATTATCAGATGGAGAAGATAATTCACAAACAGAATCTTCAGGAGCAGCTAGCTTAGCTAAAGAAAATGGAATAAAGATATTTACTCTTTCAGTAGGGAATGACACAAAACAACTTCAAGATGTAGCTATATATAATAAGGGTGTATATATGAATAGTCCTTCAGCAGAACAGATTGAATTTTTAATGTATAAAATGGCTAATGAAATCTTTAACACAGCAGCAAGAAATGTAACATTTAAATTAACAATTCAAAATAAGAATATGGTAAATGTAAATGAATTAAATCCAAAGCCAGACAAGGTTGAGGAAAATGAAGATGGTTCATTAACTTTATCATGGAATTATGACAGAATAAATATAGATGAAGAAAAACAAATAAAAATAGATATTAACTCTAATTTACTACAAAATGAAACTTGGAGTAATCTAGTTAAAGATGCTTCTATAACTTATTATGATAGAGATGGAAAAGCTAAGATAATGTATTTAGAAGACACATCACTTCCTGTAAGCAATAATATTGAAAAAGGAAGTTGGTCAAGTGTATATGATAGCCAAAGAGAAAATTGTAACTGGACAAGCATATATTGGGATGCATTAGTAAAAAATGATGGAAAAATGAATGTATATGTAAGTACTAGTGAAGATGGGGAAACCTTTACTGAGAAAAAGGAAGTTTCTAATTATAGTGCTTTAACAGATGTTGTAGGAAGATATGTAAAGCTTGATGTAGAAATGATAGCTTCATCAGATGGAAAAACACCAGAGCTTTATGATATTACAATAGCTTCTGGAAAAAATGAAATGCCAGAAAAAACAGAAAGTGAAATGAATGTATCAATTTTAGGTGATACAGAAACAAAGGTAAATGAACCTCTTAGCTTAATAGCAGATTGGAAAAATCAAGAAGAAACAGATAAAATAGAATGGAGTGTTAATGAAGAAGAAGGAGCATTAATTTCTGATACTTCATCAATAAAAACTAATATAGTATTTACAAAAGAAGGATTATATCATGTGGATTTAGCAGTAACAAAGGGAGAAAATACTAAACATGAAACTCTTGAGGTTCTTGTTAAAGAAGCAGAAAAGCTTGAGGATTATAATCCTGAAACAAATGAAAAGAAATTAGATATTTCAGTTGAAGGTATACCTGAATATTCATTTAGAAATGACAAAATAGATTTTAAGGTTTCAAGCAAAGATATGTCTAATATATCATGGTATGCTGTTAAGTTTAATGACCAAATCATAAGAATGAATGAAAATAATGAAGGAACAATCTCTATTTCAAGTAATATGAGTGGAGAATATCCATTTACAGTATTGGCATTTGACTGGGCAGGAAATCAAGTTACTTTAGAAAAGAAAATATTAATAGATAATGTAAGACCAACAGTAAATTTAGTAACTGACAAAACAAGTATGTATTCATATGAAAATGCAGAAATAATAGCATCTGCTAGTGATGAGGGTTCTGGCTTAGAGAGCTTTAAAGTGACAATAAATGATAAAGAAGTTGAATTAAATGATGAAGGAAAATATATATTCAAGACAAATATAGCAGGAAATTATACAATAAAGGCAGAGGCAATAGATAAGGCTGGAAATATAACAATAACAACTAAAACAATTAATGTTAGAGAGGACACAGTAAAACCAGCAGTAAATTTAAGTGTTAATAGAACAAGTGCAAGTATAGGTAATGAAATAATAATTAAGTCAAGTGCTAGGGATAATGCAGAATTAGTATCATTTGAGGTTACATTAGATGGAGAAAAAATTGACTTAATTGATGGACAATATTCATTTATAGCAGATAAGGCAAAAGATTATACTGTTCAAGCTATAGCAAAGGATAGAGCAGGAAATGAAACTATAAGAACTAGCACAATAAAGGTTACAGAAGACACAACAAAACCAACATTAAGTTTAAATGTAAATAGCAGTAATGTTGATTATGGAGATTATATAGATATATCATTAATTGCAAATGATAATGTAGGAGTAGAAAGCTTAAAGTTATATGTAGATGATAAAGAAATAAAAATAGATGAAAATAATAGTGCAAGAATATTAGCAGATGTATTGGGAAATTTAGTAATAAAGGCAGAAGCAACAGATAAGGCAGGAAATATAACAACAAGAACTAGAACAATAAAAGTTAATATTGACACAACAAAACCAACAATAAACTTAAATGTAATTGAAAAGGAAGTTACTTGTGGAGAATATGTAAATGTATCTGTAAGTGCTAATGACAATAAGGGAATAGAAAGCTTAAAACTATATGCAAATAGTAAAGAAATAAAAATAGATGAAAATGGTAATGCTAAAATATTAACTGATAAAGTTGGAGATTTGGTTATAGAAGCTATAGCAATAGATAAAACAGGAAATAAAGCTAATGAAAAAGTAACAGTTAAAGTTTTAGAAAAAGATATAATAAATCCAACAATAAATATAACATCAGAAGATAAGGCAAACTTAGGAGAAGATTTTTATGTTAGTGTAGATGCTGAAGATAATGTAGCAGTTCAAGAACTAAAGGTGTATGTGGATGGAGTTTTAACAGAGTTAGATGGCAATAAGATTAAGCTAGATACATCAAGTATAAAGACTATTAAAATAAAGGCAGTAGCAAAGGATACTTCAGGAAATGAAACAATAGAAGAAAAAGAAGTTTCAATAGTTGATACAATAAATCCAATAGTTTCAATAGAAACAGATAAATCAAGCTATAAAGAAGGAGAATCAGCAATATTTATATCTTCAATAACTGATAATGGAAATATAGCTAAAGTAGAAGCAGAATTAAATGGAAAGCCTGTAGTTTTAGATGAAGAAAATAAATTTAAAATAGATAATTTATCTGTTGGAACTTATACATTATCAATAAAAGCATATGATGAGTCAGGAAATGTTGGAGAAAACATCAAAGTTATAACAATAAAAGATGAAACAGCACCAACAATTACTATAAATAAGGATGTAGAAGAATATACAAAAGGTCAAAGCATTTCTGTAAATTATAGTGTAAGTGATAATGTTAAAGTAAATACAATACAAGCATCTTTAAATGACAAAGCAGTTGAAATAAGCGAGTTAAGTGGTAATTTAGTATTTAATGATTTAGAAGAGGGAGAATATACTTTAAAAATACAAGCTTCAGATGAGGAAAACAATAAATCAGAAGAAAGCTATAACTTTAAAGTTGTAATTCCAAAGGATACCATAGCTCCAAAACTTAATGTTTCATATACTCCAGAGATTATGGTAAATCAAAATGGTAGTATAAAAATAAATGCAACTGATGAAACAGAATTAGATAGAGTGGAATTATATTTAGGAGAGACTAAGTTAGAGCTTAATGAAGATAATTCTTACACTTATACTCCAACAGAA
>JALFQD010000045.1 GCA_022785265.1 Clostridium sp.
TGATGGATGGTGGAAAAGGTCAGATAAATATAGCATTAGAAGTACTAAGGGATTTAAATATAAATATTCCTGTTTGTGGACTTGTTAAAGATGATAAACATGCCACTAGGGGGATTATCTATAATAATGAAGAACTTATTATTAATAGAAGCTCTAATTTAATGCAGCTTATCAGAAGAATTCAAGATGAAGTACACAGATTTGCCATAACATATCATAGAAGTTTAAGAGATAAAAGGACACTTCATTCTGTCCTTGATGATATACCTAATGTAGGAGAAAAAAGAAGAAGAGCCTTACTAATGAAGTTTGGTAGTGTAGATAATATAAAAAATGCTACTTTAGAGCAATTATTGGAAACTCCAAGCATAAATAATAAAGCAGCAGAAAGTATTTATCAATATTTTAATGGAAATGAAAGCAAATAGCTTAAAATCCTTGTTAAATGGGATAATTTAATTTATACTATTAAAATGTAATTAATTAAGAAATAAGGAGCTAACCATGAATAAATATAATAAGTTAGGAAATTTGTTTAGCCAATTATATAAAGAAGAATATATAAAGATAGATGAGCCATTAAAAAATTATGTTAATTTTAAAGTTGGTGGACCAGCTGATATTTTATTAATTCCAGAAACTAAATCACAAGTAATTGAAAGTGTTAAGATATGTAGAGAAAACAATATTCCTGTATATGTTATAGGAAACGGTTCTAATTTGCTTGTTAAAGATGGAGGAATTAGAGGAGTAGTAATCTTATTAACATCATTAACTGGAATGGAAGTAGTAGGAGAAAAAATAGAAGCTGAAGCAGGAGTTATGCTTAAGGCAGTTTCAGATAAAGCAATGGAGCATTCTTTAACAGGATTTGAATTTGCTTGTGGTATTCCAGGAACTATCGGTGGAGCTGTGTTTATGAATGCTGGTGCTTATGATGGTTGTATGAGTGATGTAGTTGAAAGTATAGAAGTCATTAGTGAAGAGGGAGAAATAAAGACTTTATCTAAAGAAGAATTAGATTTTGGCTATAGATCTTCTGCTGTAATGAAAAAGGGATATATAGTTTTAAGTGCTATACTAAGCTTAAAACATGGTGAAGTAAAGACTATTAAGGAAATGATTGCAGATTTAACTGAAAAGAGAGAATCTAAGCAACCACTTGAGTATCCATCAGCAGGAAGTACATTTAAGAGACCTGAAGGTTATTTTGCAGGAAAGCTAATACAAGATGCTGGATTAAAAGGATATGAAATGAATGGTGCAGCAGTTTCTAGCAAACATTCAGGCTTTGTTATAAATAAAGGTGGAGCAAGTGCAAGGGATATCTTAAATTTAATTAAACATATTCAAGATGAAGTTAAAAAACAATTTGGCGTAGATCTTCATACAGAAGTAAGAATTGTTGGAGAAGACGAAAACAATTAAAAACTTAGTTAATGATGAATTATGAATTACGAAAATTCATAATTCATCACTCATCATTCATCATTAAAAAAGGGGGATGTATTACTGAGGGCACTGAAAAAGTGCCTTTCGGAATAAAAGACCTAAAAAATTGTTTTAAGACAATTTTTTAGGTCTTTTATGTTATACTTAACTTATAAAATAATGTGGGTGATTTGTATGATAAAAAAGCAAGAAACAATGATTTTAAGTGAATATGCAGGAATTTATGATTTAGTTGTTCCTAAAGATAATATGTTAAGAAAAATTAATGAACTAATTGATTTTTCATTTGTTTATGATGAACTTTTAGATAAATATTGTACTAATAATGGTAGAAATGCTATTGATCCAATACGCATGTTTAAATATCTTTTATTAAAATCCATATTTGATTTATCAGATGTGGATATTGTGGAGCGCTCAAAATATGATATGTCATTTAAATATTTTCTTGGAATGGCTCCAGAGGAAAATGTTATTGAGCCAAGCTCTCTAACTAAATTTCGTAGACTTAGACTTAAAGATATAAATATTTTAGATATGTTAATAAATAAAACTGTTGAAATCGCCCTTGAAAAAGGAATAATAAAATCAAAGTCAATCATTGTTGATGCTACGCATACGGCAGCAAGATATAATCAAAAATCACCACGTGAAGTGTTACAAGAACGTTCTAAGAAATTAAGAAAATCAGTTTATGAAATAGATGAGAATATTAAAAATACTTTACCAGCTAAAAATACAATTGATAATTTAGATGCTGAAATTAAATATTGTCAGGACTTAGTTAAAGCTATAGAAAAGAATGATGTTATTGCAGCTTATCCAAAGGTTAGGGAAAAATTAAATATGTTAAATGAAACATTAGAAGATGATATTCATCATATTCAAGCTTGCGCTGATGCGGATGCAAGAATTGGCCACAAGTCTGTTGACACATCTTTCTTTGGTTATAAAACACATATTGCAATGACGGAAGAAAGAATAATAACTGCTGCAACTATTACTACTGGAGAAAAAAACGATGGTAAAGAATTAGAAACATTAATCACTAAAAGTCAGAAATCTGGAATAAAAGTTGAAACAATAATTGGTGATTCTGCTTATTCAGAAAAGGGTAATATTGAGTTTGCAAATAAAAATAATATGAAACTCGTATCAAAGTTAAATCCTTCTGTAACGCAAGGATTTAGAAAAAAAGAAGATGAGTTCCAATTCAATAAAGATGCTGGGATGTATGTATGTAAAGAAGGACATATGGCTATTCGTAAAGCACGACAGGGCAAAAAGAATGTATCTACAAACCAAACAGATACTTATTATTTTGATATAGAAAAATGTAAAATTTGTCCACAAAAAGAAGGTTGTTATAAAGACGGAGCCAAGAGTAAAACTTATTCAGTTACTATAAAAAGTGATATACATAAATCGCAGATAGCTTTTCAAGAAAGCGAATATTTTAAAGAAAAGTCTAAAGAGCGTTATAAAATAGAAGCAAAAAATAGTGAGTTAAAACATAGACATGGATATGATAAAGCATCATCTTCAGGTCTAATTGGCATGGAAATGCAAGGGGCATTAGCAATATTTACAGTAAATATTAAAAGAATATTGAAGATATTAGGATAGAAATATCCTAGTTATTATATAAATAACTAAATAAAAATAGTTAATGAAACTAAAAACTTCAGCTTCATTAACTATTTTTTTACTTTGTGGATAACCGCACTTGAAAAACATTAAGTTTTTCAGTGCCCTCATATTAACCCTTATTTTTTTATTATCTTAATATGCTCCAACACACACCTTATAAAATATTTCTTCTTTAATTTCTAACTCAACCATACTAACTAATCTATCAAAAATAATCCTAGATAACTTTAATCAAATTAGTAATTTTAGTGCGTCTTTATAAGAAATTTATTTATACTATTTTAAATATAAATGAATTTTATATTAGTATATTTTTAGAAATTATAATAATAATAATAATTGTAAATAGGTTCTGTTAATTAGATATGATGAGAATTGTTCTCGACAGGATTAATAAACCGATAGGTTAAATTGGGTTTCACTTTTAAAAAATAGGCACAACAAATAGACCTAACGAAATTATAAAATTTTTAGGCTACAAATGCAATTAATATTTGATGAACCAATTAACTTTTTCTTGATGAGTATAATTAATACCACAAACTTGAGCAGGTGTTAAACCACTAAGTGATGAATGAGATTTAATAAAATTGTAGTAAAAAATAAAGTTGCTAATAAGGCTATTAGCGCTTTCAAATGACTTAAATCCTTTGGTTTTCTTATACCAAGATTTAAAAGTTTTGTTGAATGATTCGATTAAGTTATTTGATATATCATCATCGAAATCTTTAACAACTATGTGAGTAGATCTCTCAAATGTATTTTTAACGGGTTCTCTGTATGAAGGTAATCCATCAGTAACGATAGATTTAGGCTTTCCAAAGCGTTTAGCTTGCTTGAACAGAGAAAATGCACACTCTGCTTCTCTAGATTTATTTAAATTCCAAGATGTAATAAATCTAGTTTCAGAGTCAATACAAATCCAAAGATAATACTTTTGAGCATTAATTTTTACGACAGTTTCATCAGCATGCCATTCATCAGAATCACCTAAATAAAGATTTTTAGTAAGCTCATCACTTATGGATTTAAAGTACTTATCAAACTTTTTAATCCATTTAGAAATAGTTACATGAGATACTTTAATATTCATGTAATCTAATAAATATGTTGAAATAGCTCTTGTTGTAGCATTGAGTGAATAATATAAGTTAATAGCATTAATTATGGTATTTATGCTAAATCTATGTCCTGAAAATGTATCTTTACCAAATAGATTTTCAGATGATGGATTATCAATGGCTGAAGGTGTAAGTTGTTTAATAGTATGGTTACATTGTCTATTATTACATTTAAAACTTACATGGTATTTGTACTTGTGATGAAGGTACATACCTTTACCACAAATCGGACATTTAGGATTATTAAGTTTTTTAATTGATTGTAGTGTGAATTGTCTACGACATTTTTTACACAAATACTTTTGATTGGCTTTTTTATCTTTGCCATTCTTATATAATTCAGTGCTATAGCACTCAGGGCATTTAACCGTAGGTTTCAATCTTCTCGACTCCTTTCAAATAGGGGGAATGTATTTTGTGGTGAAACTATTGTAAACCCTATCGGGGTCGAGATTCAAATATAAATAAGTTAACAGAACGTGTAAATCAAATAGGAGGTAAATATGAAAAAAATATTAAATAAAATAAATTTGATAGCTATAATAATTATAACTATATTTGCTACTGTAGCATGTTCTAATAATAAAAGTAAAAATACGGATGATACAGTAAATATCAATCCTCTACCAATCCCACCTATTTTAGAAGATACAAATAAAGATGCTAATGTTGCTGATTTTACAATAGAGGCTCAGTATGGAAAAACTAAGTTTATAGATAATAAAGAAACAAATACCATGGGATACAATGGAAATTATCTTGGACCAGTAATGATGGTAAATAAAGGTGAAAAAGTAAACCTTCATGTAAAAAATAATCTAGATGAGCATACAACATTTCATTTACATGGACTAGAATTACCTGGAATAAGTGATGGAGGACCTCATCAAAAAATTGCAGCAGGTACAACCTTGGATAGAAGTTTTACTATAAATCAACCATCAGCTACTTTATGGTATCATCCTCACTTCATTGGAAGTACTGCAACACAAGTTTATAAAGGGCTTGCAGGATTAATATATGTTAATGATGATGTAGCTGACAAGTTAAACATACCTAAAGAGTATGGAGTAAATGATATACCTTTAGTAATTCAAGATAGAACTTTTGATGAAGATGGGCAATTTAAATACGATACAAGATTAATGGATGGAGCCATAGGCGATACAATTATATTAAATGGTGCAATATCTCCTACCCTAGATGTAAATACACAAAAAGTTAGATTTAGAATACTTAATGGTGCAAATGCAAGTAATTATACTTTAAGCTTGAGCAATAAAGATGCATTTTTTCAAATAGCCTCAGATGGAGGACTATTAGAATCTCCAGTTAAAAGAGATAGTATATTCATATCACCAGGAGAACGAGTAGAAGTTATAGTTGATTTTTCTAAGAGTAAAGTAGGTACTAAGATTGAGTTAAATAATACAGATAAAAATAAAGATACTAAAAGTATTATTACATTTAATGTAAAAAACAAAGTAGATGATAAAACAGAAATTCCTGATAAATTGGTTACAATAGATCCATTACCTAAAGATAAAGTAAGTAAAAAACGTAATATAGAACTTCAAGGAATGGGTGAAATGGTAAATATAAATGGAGAAAAGTTTGATATAAATAAAATAAATTTCTTCGGAAAACAAGATGAAATAGAAATGTGGACTATAACTAACCCATCATCTAAGAGTAATATGAACATGGATGATAATAAAAATATGAACATGAATGATAGTAAAGATATGAACATGAATGATATGGATACCGTGATGGGACATCCATTCCATATACATGGAACACAATTTCAAATAGTATCTCGAAATGGTCAAGCTCCGCCTCCTCAAGAACAAGGATGGAAAGATACAGTTTATGTAAATCCAGATGAAGAAGTCAAAATACTTGTAAAGTTTAATAATAAAGGTATATATATGTATCATTGCCATATTCTTGAACATGAAGAGGCTGGAATGATGGGACAAATAAAAATAGATTAGTATATAATTTATATAACTAATTAAATCAATATCTAAATATAGTATTAAAAACTTATATAGATTTTTATAAAAACATAAAAAAATAAGGGTATATTAACCCTTATTTTTTATTATCTTAATATGCTTATATATAAAATAATGCAATGAAAAATATAAATTTACTATATTATATATGAATCATGAAATCCCTTATTTTTAGCCATTTCTAACTGTTTAATTGCATTATTTTTATCTTTATATGCTCCAACACAAACCTTATAAAATATTTCTTCTTTAATTTCTAACTCAACCATACTAACTAATTTATCAAAAATAATACTAGATAACTTCTTAATATTATTTAAATCATTCAAATCTCTCTCACAGTCCTTATTAGAAATAAAATCAACTTCAATTAAAGCAGCAGGCATCTTAGTATTTTTTATAACATAAAGCTCCTTATTTATCTTAGGACCTCTATTTCTAATATTTAAACTCTTAGAAATATCATCACAGATACCACTAGAAAATTTATTTATCTTATCATTATTATTAGAATATTTAAAAACCTCAACGCCTCTAACAGACTTATCTTTAGCAGAATTTATATGTATAGAAATAAAATAATCAGCATCAAAAGAATTTGCTATCTTGCATCTTTCAAGAAGTGATAAACCAGTATTACTAAGCCTAGTAAACTTATAATTAACCTTATATCCTTTTAATAATAAATCAATTTCCTTGCCTATAGCTAAAATAACATCAGCCTCATGAGTACCATTTTGACCAACAGCACCAGGATCACTTCCACCATGACCTAAATCAATAACTAATTTTTTCATAAAATCCCCCTTAAAGTCTATAATTAATATAACTAAATTATAAATTTCAACTACTTAATAAGTCTTATAAAAACATTAATTACTGTAATTTCAAAAAATAAAATCGAAAAATATATTCATATTGTACGTCAACAATGATAAAATAATCCCGTATATTAGCTTGTATTACATTTTTAATATCAATCTATACATTTGTATTAAAAACTAAAACTTTTAACCTCTACACCTTTTATATTTCCACTAACCCAACTATCTACTATCTTTTCTTCTTTCTCATTCATACTAATTCCATTTTTACTTTTCTTGCTCGATTTAATCTTAGATTTTTCATCCTTTATCATTTTTTTAATAGCCTGATCTTCTCTAATTTTTCTTAACTTAAAACATTCAAATTTTTCACATCCAAAATATTTAACCATAGCCTGTTCAGTAATAAGCCAAGTCTTCCCAAATTTTTTAACATCTTTTCCAACAACAAATTTATCAAAGCAAACTTTCTTTCTCAAGCAAGAACTATCAATATCATAAATTTCTCCAACTTCTCTAAAAGTATATAAGCCTTCAAAACTTCCTCTACTCATAATCAACCCTCCTACAATCATTGGTTTAACTAAGCTATGCAAATTTTTCTACATACCGTAAAATCTCTTTAAATTATTCTATAACACTAAAATAAAATCATCTTTTATTTCACTATATCGTGAAAATATATTTTAAAAATAAACCAATAATTTCACGATACAGTGAATACTATTTGCTCATTAAAAGCCTATATGCACCAGCAATTGGATAGCGGAGCAACGGTTTTATCCAATGCGGTATACCACGAAGTAACTTATCTTACCGACACCAAGTAGCTAAACTTAATCTGTAACATCAAAGATAAAAATTATAAAAACTAATACAGTATATTATCAAAAACGTGGAGGTTCTAGGAAATAATAATGGTTACATGCACCAAATAAAACAACAGCCTATGGGCATTGGGCTCAGGGCAGTGAATGGCTATCCCAAAGGTGTACGAACACGTATGAGCGGATAAGATACGCAGCAGACTTGTATAAATGCTAAAATAAAAATGTACAGAATGACCTAGATTTCTATGTACAATAATTGCCCAATTTTATATAGTATTATTGGGTGATGGGGATGAATTTTAAAATTAACATAACGACTGAAATAAAAATCAAAACAGTTAAAGAGTTACATAAATTAAAGGTTTTAGTGGAGGCTAATAATTTGGATAAACCTAATTTTAGTGAATTAGCAAGACAGTTTGGAATAGATAGAAGAACTGCAAAAAAATATTATGAAGGTAATATAAATACAACAAGAAAATCAAAGAAGTCCAAAATAGATCAATATTATGAGATAATAAAGTCTTTGCTTTCTCAAGAAAGTAAGCAGATGTTTAGTTATAAATCACATCTTTATAGATATCTGCAAAGAGAACATAATCTAGAATGTTCTAGAAGTAATTTTAATCACTTTATACTGAAACACAAAGAGTTTGAAGAGTATTTTAATCTGAAGGATAAGACTAATTCAATAAAGTCGGAGACTCCTTTAGGAAAACAAGCTCAATTTGATTGGAAAGAAAAAATTAAATTTGAATTTAAAGATGGAACAAATACAGAGCTTAATGTAGGTAGTTTAGTACTTTCTGCATCAAGATTTAAAGTATGGACTATAACACCATCTACTAATCAAAAATATTTATTTGACTTTCTAGCGAATGCTTTTGAAATCATTGGTGGTGTACCTGAAGAAGTTTTAATTGATAATGCATCTACTATGATGGATAAAGCTAGAACAGAAAAATCAAAAGGTAAAATAAATCCTAAATTTAGTCAGTTTGCATCAGATTTTGGATTTGTAATAAAACCATGCATAAGGGCAAGACCTCAGACTAAGGCGAAGGTTGAAAATCCTATGAAAATTATTGATGAAATAAAAAACTATAATGGGATATTAAATAATTTAGAAGAACTTCATGAAAAGATGACTGTAATAACAAATGAAGCAAATACAAGGGTTTGTCAGGCAACAGGGCTACCGCCTATAGTTATTTTTAATAAAGAAAAAGAGCATCTTTTACCACTACCAAATGCTAAAGTATGCTCTATTTACAAAAACAGTACCTATAGCACAAAAGTTAATACAAACTCTTTATTTAAATATAAAGAGAGATTGTATTCTGTACCATCTGATCTAATAGGTAAAACTGTATCAATTGAAGTTATTGAAGATAACCTCAATGTGTATTATAACAAAAAACTTATTACAATACATCAAATTTCAAAGAATAAGATAAATTACAATGAAGATCATCATTCAGAACTTATGGAACTGACATTTAAAAATAAAGAAAAGGATGAATTGAAAGATTTTACAGAAATGCATTTTAGAGAGTTGGAGAAATTTAATGAACAATTATCAACTATTACAACGTAATCTACAAGATTTGAAGTTAACTCAAATGAGTCTAAAAATTGATGAATATATTACAAAAATAAATGAAGATAAAATAAGCATTGTTGATGCACTGTGTGAACTAACATCCAGAGAAATTGAAGTTAAAAATTTTAATGCAACAAATGCAATGGTTAAAGTGGCAGGATTTCCGCATCTAAAAGAAATAAAGGATTTTGACTTTGATTTCCAACCTAAAATAAATAAACAACAATTTTTAGACTTTGAAAGTCTTCGTTTTTTAGAGAATAATAGCAATATAATTCTAATTGGAAATAGCGGTGTTGGAAAAACCCACTTAGCTACTTCCATTGGAATTGCTGCTGCCAAGAAAAGAATTAGTACATATTTTATAAAGTGTCAGGATTTAATCGAACAACTAAAAAAGGCATATTTAGAAAATAAGTTAGATAGTAGAATAAAACATTTTAGTAAATATAAGTTATTAATTATTGATGAAATAGGCTATTTACCTATCGGTGAACAAGAAGCAAAGATGTTTTTTCAATTAATAGATAGGAGATACGAAAAGAAAAGTACTATAGTTACTAGTAATATAAATTTATCTAACTGGAATGAAGTTTTTGTTGATAGTATGCTAGCTAGCGCTATATTAGACAGATTAGTTCATCATTCTAGTATAGTTAATATACTAGGTAGTTCATATAGAACGGCGACAGCCTTGTCTAAAATTAATAATAAAAATTCTTAGTACTTTTGTACATGAAAATATAGGTCAAATTGTACAAAGTAATATTGACATTTATAGACTTGTTATGAAATAAGATGTTTGCGGAGTATGTTAGGAGCGAATAGTGTGAGTGCTTTTGGGATTAGTCAGAGGGGCACAGCCGAAGGCTATCTTTTCGATAAACAAATACGCTAAAGATAAAAATATAACCTTCCATAAGCAAATAAACTGACTATATAAAATGGTTTTGAGTTAGCGATTGTAGTGGAAATCCTTTTGAGCGCTCTTTGCTCAAAAGATTGGAACGTAAAGCGCGGTGGCGATAGCCAAACTCCATAAGTATGAAAATCATATATACAAACTATAGTATCTACATCAACCTCTATAAATGTGAGTCTATATTTTTTATTAATAGGTAATAATCCAGATATCAAAGGAGCTGATATATTGGATAAATTAAATACAAATAAGTCTATGATATCAATTAATATACTTATAAAAACGTCTGTTACGATACTTGCCTTATTATATTTATTTGTAATATTAAAATAATCTAAGCAGTATCTAAGTCTGATATCACAGTTTATAGCGCTCTTTGAGCCACGTGTGGGCGAAACATTTTGCTATAATCTGTGATGTCAGACTAGACCCCAAAGCTCTTGACCCTAAAATATAAATAAAGATAGTTGATGTAGGAGCGCTCTTTGCTCCTTCTTCAACTATCCTCCTATACTTTCCATAGCTTAAAACCTATAACTAAATATATCTACGAATCATATCTTATTAAAAGCAAAGGGTTGGATGGTGGGGGAGCAGAGAGCGCGGTGGGGAGTATGGACCAATCTGAAACGCAGTAAATAGTTAGCAAATAAATAAAGTTACATATTAGCTCATATCATAATCAAAAAATCCTCTGTTATATGAGCTAATATGTAGCCACACCTTGTATGTCTAATTTTTTACGAAGTGAAAGATTTGGCCATACAGGGGCTGATAACCGAAGGTTTAACTAACCAATTAAATTAACGTACTATATATCAAATATATGCGATAGCATAACGTAATTTTAATACTTGAGTCTACAATAAGAAATTTTAAATAATATAAATATTTCATATTCATATTTCTTACATATTTTATTTTTATAATTTACTTCATATTATGGTTTAAACTATACAATATTTTGATTAGGGGTATAAGTATGAATGAAGATAGAAAAAAAGTTCTACACATGCTAAACATTTGTAAAGGTCAAATTGAAGGTATATCAAAAATGATTGAAGATGATAGATATTGCGTAGATATATCTACACAAATTTTAGCATCACAGTCATTATTAAAAAAAGCTAATGGCTTAATATTTAAGCAACATATAAATAATTGTATCAAGAATTTATCTGCTGAAGATGATATGGAATCTAAGATCAATGAATTATCTAATATAATTGAAAAAGCTATAAACGTAAAATAAGGTAGACTATGCAGTCTACCTTATTTTACATTTATCATCATTAATCATAAATTTGAGGTGTTTATTTAATTATAATATAATCTAACTTTATGAATAAAATATGAAATTTTACTTATCTGCCTTAAATCTTTTAAGTCTTAATGCATTTAATAAAACAGATGTAGAACTAAATGCCATAGCAAGAGCCGCTATAACTGGATTAAGTAATGGACCTCCAAATAAATACAATACTCCTGCTGCTATTGGTATACCAATAACATTATAAGCAAATGCCCAGAATAAGTTTTCTTTTATATTTCTCATAGTACTTCTACTTAATTTAATAGCAGTTGGTACATCCATTAAATCACTCTTCATTAAAACAATGTCTGCTGATTCCATAGCTACATCAGTTCCACTACCAATTGCCATACCTATATCTGCCTGTGCAAGAGCAGGAGCATCATTTATTCCATCTCCAACCATAGCTACAAATCTACCTTCACTTTGAAGTTTTTTAACTTCACTTGATTTATCTTGTGGCAATACTTCAGCTAGAACTTTATCTATTCCAACTTGTCTTGCTATTGCATCAGCAGTCTTTTTGTTGTCTCCAGTAATCATAGCAACTTCTATTCCCATATCATGAAGTTTCATAATTGCTTTAGCACTACTTTCTTTAACTATATCTGCAACTGCTATTATACCTGCTATTTTATTATTTATAGCTATATACATAGGAGTCTTACCTTCTGCTGCTAACTTATCAGATATTTCTTCTAATTTTCTAAGAGCTATTTTTCTATCTTGCATTAACTTTTTATTACCTAATAAAATACCTTTAGATTCTATTTCAACTTCTATACCATGACCAGGTATTGCAACAAATTTATCTATATTATATAAACCTAAATTTTTCTTTTCCCCTTCTTTAACAATTGCTTCTCCTAGAGGATGTTCTGAACCTTTTTCTGCACTTGCAGCTATCTTTAAAAGTTCATCTTTATTGATATCTCCATCTGTAATTATATCTGTTACAACTGGCTTTCCTTCAGTTATAGTACCTGTTTTATCAAATACTATAGTGTTTATCTTATGAGTAGATTCTAATGCTTCTCCACCTTTTATAAGTATCCCATTTTCTGCACCTTTTCCAGTACCAACCATTATTGCTGTTGGAGTTGCAAGTCCCAATGCACATGGACAAGCTATTACAAGAACTGCTATAAATATACTAAGAGCAAATTCTATATCTTTTCCTGATATAAACCAAGCTATAGATACTATCACGGCTATAGCAAATACTATTGGCACAAAGTAGCCAGATATTACATCTGCAAGCTTTGCTATAGGTGCTTTAGAACCTTGAGCATCTTCAACCAATTTTATTATTTGAGATATCGCAGTATCACTTCCTACTTTTTCTGCTTTAAACTTTATAGTTCCGTTTTTATTTATACTTGCACCTACTACATGGCTTCCAACAGACTTCTCAACAGGTATACTTTCTCCTGTAAGCATTGATTCATCTACAGAAGTATGACCCTCAACTACAATTCCATCTACAGGTATTTTTGATCCAGGTTTTACAACTATTACGTCACCGACTTCAACCTCTTCTATAGGTATTTCAATTTCTTTATTGTCTTTTATAATAATTGCTGTTTTAGGGCTAAGTCCCATTAATTTCTTTATTGCTTCTGATGTTTTTCCTTTTGCAACTGATTCTAAGAATTTACCTAATAATACTAATGTGATTATTACCCCTGCACTTTCAAAATACATATTATGAATTGCCATCATATCTCCATTAAATGTAAGATATAAAGAATATAAGCTATATGATAGTGCTGCTCCTGTTCCTATGGCAATTAAAGAATCCATATTAGGTGATTTTGATAATATAGCTTTTGTTCCAATCGTGTAGAATTTATATCCTGCTATTACTATAGGTATCGTAAGGAATAATTGAATTAAACCAAAGTTCAATGGATTAATATCAGGATTTATTATTTGAGGTAATGGAAGCGGACCAAATGGTTCCTTAATCATTTGTCCCATTGCTATGTAAAATAGCGGTACTGCGAATACAGCTGAAACTATGAACTTTATCCATAAGGATTTTACTTCTTTTTCTTTTCTAATTTTATCTTCATCTACAGCATTTTTATTTTCTGCATCTCGAGGTTCATACCCAGCTTTTTTTATTGCTTCTTTTATCTCAGATAATTTTACCTTTTCTGGTATGTAACTTATTGATGCTTTTTCTGTTGCAAAATTAACATCAACTGTTTGTACTCCATCAAGTTTACCTACACTTCTTTCAACTGCTTTCGCACATGATGCACAGGTCATTCCAGAAATAGGTATTATAGTTTGATTTAAATTTATTTCTTCTAAAACTCCATACCCTGCTTTTTCTATTGCCCTTTGTATATCTTGAGATGTAACTTTAGACTCATCATATGATACACTTAATTTTTCTGTGGCTATATTCACATTTGCCTCAATATTATCATCTATTTTTTTTACAGCTCTTTCAACCGCTTTGGCACATGATGCACAGGTCATACCTGTTATCTTCATTGTATCTTTTTTTAGATAATTGCTCATCGAAATATCCTCCTTATAAATTATCAATGTATTTTATATAAATTATAAATACCCCCAAAGGGTATATTCATAATTTATATAAAAATTATGAATTATTTATGAAGTTATATAAATTTATATTTTTAATGTATCTTTATTTTAATCTTATATAAATGTCTTTATTCAATAAAAAAATAAGATAATGCAAACTCTTCGCTAAGAATTAACATTATCTTACTTAATACAGAATATATTTAAAAGGGAATAATTCTGTGAGAAAGTTCATATTTAAAACAACTCAAAAATATGAATAAATTATGAACTTTGCATAAAATTACAATTTTATTTTAATTACTTAATTTTATCTATAATTGGTAAAGTAACTATAAATTCACTACCTTTATTTAACTCACTTTCAACCTCTATTTTTCCTTTGTGCAAATCAATAATTGATTTAACAATAGTAAGTCCAACACCAATTCCTCCAGTATATTTGCTTCTTGATTCATCTACTCTATAGAACCTTTCAAATATATAATCTAAACTCTCCTTTGGCATTCCAATACCATTATCTTTAAAATGTATTTTTATATTTCCATTTTCTTTATATGCACTCACATATATACTACCACCATTATTTGTATATCTTATAGCATTAGATAATAAGTTAACTATAACTTGAGATATTTTATCTTTATCTAAATAAACCTTTATATTCTCTAGATCAAATACTATATTTATATTTTTTTCTAGTGCATTTCCTTGGTTATTATAGACTATATTTTTAATTAGGTCATCTACTTTAACTTCACTTAAATTTAGTTTACTTTTTTCACTATCAAATTTTGCTAAGTTTTTTAATTGATTAACTAGATTAGTAAGTCTAATTACTTCTTCATTAACGCTATTTAATCGTTCTATGTTAGGCTCCCATATTCCATCTATCATTGCTTCTAAGTGTGTTTGTACGCTTGTAAGCGGAGTTCTAAGCTCATGAGAAATATCCGTAGTTAATCTTTTTCGTAGATTTTCTTGTTCATCTAGTTTATAAGCTAAGTTATTTATTGATTTTATAAGAGTATCAATTTCATATATGTTACTTTTATATTTTATTTTATTATAATATCCTCCATATCCCATCATATCTGCCATATTAGATACAACTTCTAATGGCTTAGATATATTGTTTGCAATTGCTATAGCTATAACTATTGTTATTAAAGTCATAAAAATACCAATCATTGTAATTACCTTATTTATATCTTTTAAAAAATCTATATCATTATCCATATAATAAAGAGATCCATAAGACCCAATTTTTATATTTCCAATAGATTCACTCTTAGATCCCTTTAGGCTTAAACTACGTTCCGTATATTTGCCACTCCAATTATTCATCCTATGGTTCATATTATCCTCTATGCTTCCCATTACTGCATTACATCTATCTTGATTATACTTCATTGCTCCCCAAACCAAATTACCATTTATATCATATAAATCTATAAAAATACCATCATCTATAGCATTTTTACCTATTTTCTCTACACCCCTTAAATTCCATTTGCCATCATTGTACTCTGACTCTATTGAGTTTATTAATGCTGAAATTTCTTTTTCATTATTTTTAATTATATATTGTTCAAATTTTTTCTCAAAAACACTATTTATGAACACTGCTATGGATACTACAACTAAAACTATTATAGATACTAATGATAGAATTAACTTTGTATTAAGTTTTAACTTTTTAAACTTATAACCCAAACTTATATCCTACCCCATATACGGTCTGAATAATTGTAGGCTTTTTTGTGTCTAACTCTATTTTTTGTCTGAGATTTTTTATGTGAGCATCTATAATTCTATCCATTTTTTCATAATGTTCATCAATTGTTAGTTCTAACAATTGTTCCCTACTAAATACTCTACTTGGATTTTTAGCAAGTAGTAATAGTATCTTATATTCAGTATTAGTTAATATTACACTTTCACCTCTAACTTTTACATTATGAGATAACATATTTATTTCAAGTTCATCTGAAAACTTTAATATATCTTTGTTTTCACCCATTTTTCTAAAAACTGCTTTAACCCTTAAAACTAATTCTTTAACATTAAACGGCTTACATACATAATCATCACATCCTATATTAAACCCATCTATTCTATCTTCATCTTCAATTTTTGCAGTCAACATAATTATATGAACCATAGAGGTTTCCCTTATTTTCTTACAAATATCTTCTCCGCTTATATCTGGTATCATTCTATCTAAAATTATTAAATCAAAATTATTATTATAGAAGTATTTAAGAGCTTGTTCTCCATTATTAGCCACTATACAGTTATATCCTTCTTTATCTAAATATGCCTTGATTACTTGAGTTATCTTTATTTCATCATCTACTATCAATATATTAAACATTTATAGGCCTCCTTTTTCTGTTGTAAATGAATTTATTAGAATATATCACACAATTATAAATACTTTATGAATTTATTTTAATTAAAGTCAATCTATATTATTTTATCTTCATCTTTTTTTCATAATCTAAAGCTATAATTTCATAGAAAAATAAATTTAATGAGGTGAATATATTGAGTAAAATTACTAAATCATTTGATGTTTATGGTATGCACTGTAAATCATGTGAATCTGCCATTGAAGAAGAGGTAAATGATTTAAATGGTGTCTTAAGTGTTAAAGCTGATCATAACCAATCAAATGTAATAATTATGTATGAAAATGAACTCTGTGATGAAAACAAAATCAAAAAAGCAATAAAAAAAGCAGGCTACTCAACTAATAAAAATTCTTTTAGTAAATTTTTAGGCCTAGGATTAATGGTTGTTATAATGTTATTTTTAAGTAGCAATTCTTTACTTGGTTATGACACAAACTCACTACTTGAAAATGCATCACTTTTTATGTTATTTGTAGTTGGTTTATTATCATCTCTTCATTGTGTTGGTATGTGTGGTGGAATAATGCTTACACAAACACTAGATAAGGATAATTTACTTACAAGCAAAAAATCTTCTTTTAATACAGCACTTAAATATAATATTGGTAGAGTAATTTCTTATACTTTACTAGGAGGAATTATTGGTGCTTTAGGATCGGTATTTTCTGTATCTATGAAAATGCAGGGTGTAATACAACTTATAGCTGCATTATTTATGATAGTTGCTGGACTTAATATGTTTGGAATAAAATTATTTAAAGGTGTTAATATAAGTATCCCATTTATGAAAAAAAATTGTAGTAAGAGCAGCAAAAATCCTTTTATAGTCGGCCTTTTAAATGGATTCATGCCTTGTGGTCCACTACAAACTATGCAACTTTATGCACTTGGAACTGGTAGCTTTATAATGGGAGCCTTATCAATGTTTGCATTTTCTATAGGTACAGTTCCATTAATGTTAGGTTTTGGATATATCTCATCTAGATTAAGCAAACAACTAAGTAATAATATATTTAAATATAGCGGAGTATTTATAATAATACTTGGTCTTTCTATGGGACAAAGAGGTATAGCATTAACAGGAATTAATATACCATTTTTAAGTGGTATCTCTCAATCTTCTGGTGAACTTGCTCCTATTGTTGACGGATATCAAGAAATTACTATTACAGCTAATAGATATGGCTATAAACCATCAAGTAATCTTATAAAAGGAGATATCCCTATAAAACTTACTATAAAAGCAGAAGAACTAACTTCTTGTAATAATGTTATGTATTTCCCTCAATATGATCAGTATATTGATTTGAGTAAAGGAGATGTAGTTGCTGAGATAAATCCAAATGGACAAGATATATATTTTACTTGTTGGATGGGAATGATAAGAGGAAGTATAAAAGTTGAAAAGTAATTATATATAAAAAAAGCTAATCTATCTTAGATTAGCTTTTTTATTCTTTTAAATTAATTTATATCCCCATAACTTCCATAATTAATATGCGGGCAGCTTTGTCTAGCATTATAGTTTCTATATTCACTATCATCTAATTTTTCAAATTTATTTGTTTCTTGATTTAATACTTTAAACTGTGATTCCCCTTGTGCTGAACTATTTTGGTCTATATTTGATACTACTGGATTTACATTAGTAGTAAATGATTGAGTAGCTACTTCTTTTTCATTTGCAAATGCTTTTACTCCTAATGCTACTACTCCTATTACTAATCCTAATGCTAATGTTCCTATTAATGACTTTTTCATGTAAACACTCCCTTATTCATATTTTTATCTTAATAATAGTCAAAAAATATGAATAAAATATGAATAAATTTAAATATTTAATTTCATATTTTATTCACATTTTTAAATTAATATTATCTCATAAAATTTATGGAGGTAAATTAAATGAATAAAGAAACTAAGAAAAATTTAAAACGCTTTTTACCACTGTCTCTGTGTTGTATAATACCTATGTTATTACTTCTGGCAGTTCCTGCAATTGGTGCATATAGTACATCAGGTGCATTAGCTGTATCATTTATAGCTCCACTTATATGCCCTCTAGTTATGGGAGGAGCATTCTTCTTCTTATTTAAAGGTAATAAGTCTTGTTGTTCTGATAAAGGCAATAATTCTGTTGAAAAATAGGCACATTAGAATTTATATAAGTGATATAAAATAAGGGATAACTATTAAGTATATACATTAAATTAAAAAACTCTTAGAAATAAAATTTAATACAGGAGTGATTTTGATGTTAGAAAAACTAAAACAAGTTTTATATGAAGAATATAAAACAAATGGATTAACAGCAGAAACATTAGCGTTAAGCAGTTCATAGATAAATTTATAAATAATATTCAAAAGGAAGAGTTTGATCAATATAAAAAAAGGCTTTGTTAGCTAACTTCGTGATAATTATAATAAAAAATAACCATGCCTTAGTAATTTCAATAAATACTAAGGCATGGTTGTTTAATTTGTTGTAAGTAGTTCGCATTATATTAAATTTGTGAAGTAATCGGATATCAATATATGACATTATCATATATACTTATTTGAAAACAAAAATCTAAAGTAATATGCAAATAAGTATGGTGAGAAAACAATATAAAAATATAGATATTAATACTAATTATATTTGCAATAACTTATAAATCAACTATTTTTGTAGCAATTTTTTCACCAAATGAAGTATCATGCTCAACAAATAGCATAGTTGGTTTTTCCTTGAGAATTAAATCTTCTATTTGCATACGGGATATAACATCTATAAAATTAAGTGGTTCATCCCAAATATAAATTTCTGCTTTTTCACACAAACTTTTAGCTATAAGCAGTTTTTTCTTTTGGCCTTGGCTCCAATCATTAATTTCTTTTTCAAACTGAGTATTTTTAAAACCAAGTTTAATCAAAGTCCTTTTTAAATCTTCTATATCTATATTTTCAACTTTAGCAAACTCCCCAAGGTAACCTTTTAAAAATGCTGTATCTTGAGATATATAAGATATATTTCCTATTTTTTTAATATAGCCACTATGTGGAATATTTTCTCCCATTATTAATTTAATAATACTAGATTTCCCAGAACCATTTTTACCACGTAACCAAACTCTCTCATGTTGTTTTATACCAAAGCTAATTTCATCAAATATATTATGATTATCATAGCAAATTTTCAAATTATTCACTTGTAATATCTCTAAATTAGAGTCTTTGCTAATCGATGAGGTAGATTTAGATAAGTCTAGCTGTTCTACCAAATCTATATTCTTTAATAACTTCGATTTATCTTCAATAGCTTTATTTTGTCTTGCTTCTATACATTTAGAACGTTTCATTATTTTGGCAGCCTTGTGTCCTATAAAACCTCTATCACAAGGGCCATGTCCCTTCTTTGTAGCCTCTACTTTATAAGACCAAGTTGATTTTTGCTTTGCAGTCTTTTGAAGCCTTTGAATATCTCTTTGTAGTTTTTCATTTTGAGCTATCTCAAATTCATCTTCTCTATTTTTATTAAATTGATACGTAGAAAAGTTGCCCTTTTGAATTTCTATATTAGCTTTATTGATAGAAAGTATATGATTTACTACAGTATCTAGAAAATCCCTATCATGAGATACCACAATAAATCCTTTTTTACTTGATAAATATTCAGCAACAATATTTCTTCCATCTATATCTAGATGATTGGTAGGTTCATCAATAAGTAAAAAATGATTTTTTCTTAAAAATAATCCAACTAAAAGCAACTTAGTTTGCTCTCCAAAGCTCAATGTATTAAAATATCTGTCAAGTATACTTTTATCTAAACCAATTTTACTTACTTCCTTCTCTATTAATTCATTTATTATAAAACCGTCATTGTAGATATATTTTTCTAATACTTCCCCATATAATTCTAATGTTTCTTCTGATTTACTATACTCATCCATCTCTTTTTCATATTCAGTAAACGGAGCAATAGAATTTCTCACAACTTCTAATGCTATGTTATTAGGATTTTGAACTTTCAAAGGAAAGTATTCAAATTTAACACTACTATTTATTATTCCTGTATATTCATATTCACCCATTAAAAGTTTTAAAAATGTAGTCTTACCTCGTCCATTACGGCCAACTAATCCTAATTTCCAATCTGTATCTATACAAAATGACACATTTTTAAATATATCTTCACCATATGAATCATAGTGAAAACTCAAATTATTTATACTTATTTGTGACATAAAATCATCTCCCGTCATAAGGAAGATTCGCATAAAAAAATCTTCCTTGAATTCTAGTATTTTACTACTTTAAACCAAGAAAGAAATAATTGTTCTAATATAATCGCCAATATTAATAAACCTTTATTTAGTATATGAAAAGGTAAGCAACTTTAACAATCTTATTCTCAACTTAAAGTAGTTTTAGGTATAATTAATAGAGTATTTATAAAACACTCTTCAAAACCTATTAAACTATCTATTTTGAATAAGATTATTTTCTCACTTTACCTGATCACCTCCGTTTTGTAATACAGTTATTATATATAAATATATAATAACTGTCAACTTTTTATTGTTTTTATGATAAAAGTTAAAGATGCTAATTTGTACTTATGAGTTAAATGGTAAATGGTTGTACTAACTTGTTTATAATTTACTTCACATTATATAACAATTAGAACTTAATTATATTATATATGATTAATCACAAAGTTAGCTAACAGAGCCTAAAAAAAAATTTAACACGCTATATTAAATTACAATAAGCCAATAAAAAAGCAGATACCTTAAATAATTTTAAAATTATTTAAGGTATCTGCTTTTTATATCTTTATCTTTAAGTGTACCTAATTGTTGTAAACATTCCACCTGTTTTGTCACATCCATTATTTGACGTATGGTGAGGAATATGACAATGTAGCGGCCATATACCTGGATTATTAGCAGTAAATTCTATATCCCATGTTTCTCCTGATGCCACTAATATCGTATTTTTTTTAATTTGATTTTCTTTTTTTATTGGATATCCATCAGCTCCTACAACACTGAATTGATGACCATGAATATGCATAGGATGATGATTCATTTGTATATTTCCAAATCTTATTCTAACAGTATCACCTAAGCTTACTGGTAATGGATTATCATAAGGAAAGCATCTCCCATTTATAGTAAAAAAATTAAATTCATGTTTCATAAAATCAAGTTCATATTTACCCGGTTTTAATTCACATGGTTTAAGTCCTTTTAAATACCATTCTTGTAGTAAAAGTAAATAATCTTTATAATTTTGACGGTCTTCATTGCATGGATCTTCAACTATAAGACCTCCAAGTAACCCTGCATTATTTTGAATTACGACGCCTACATGAGAGTGATACATATAAGTTCCTGGAGGATTGATTATCTCAAAACAATAGTCAAAGTAACATCCAGGATTTATATATGGAGTTGGCTCAACAGCTGGTACTCCATCCATATTATTAGGTACTTCTAATCCATGCCAATGGACACTTGTTTTATACTTTAAGTTATTTATTACCCTTATACAAACCTTATCACATGGTTTTACTCTTATTGTAGGTCCTGGTGAACAACCATTATATCCCATTCCTTTAGCAAAAATACCTGGAAGTATTTCTATATCTACTTCCTCTGCTACTAAAGTAAAATGTTTTACTCCATTTTTAATTTCATATTCCAAATCTTCTATACCAGGTGTTATAACCATAAGCCCCTCCTTTAATGCAGTTTATATTATCATAACTATTCAAATATATTCATATAAAGTACACTAGCATCTAAAAATGTAAAAAGAGGATATATAAAATAATATTTATATATCCTCTGATATTTATTTTCTATCTAATTTACTATAAATACACTTATAATCTGCATAAGCAACCACACAAATCATTGCTAATAATAATGTAAAACTACTAATTATAGATATTGCTTGAGTATTCATATAAACCTCCCCATTAAATTTGTCCTTTTGCAAAGAGGGCACTGAAAAAGTGCCTTTCGGAATAAAAGACC
>JALFQD010000052.1 GCA_022785265.1 Clostridium sp.
ATAGAATCAATGTTATATGCATTTGCAGACAAATTTTTAAAAGGAAAAGATTTACAAAGAGTGAAGGAGGAGATAAGTATGACTGAATTAGGACGTATGCTAATAGAAGATGGAATAGAAAAAGGAAGAAAAGAAGGGATAGAAAAAGGGATAGAGCAAGGAAGAAAAGAAGGAATAGAAAAAGGGATAGAGCAAGGAATGGAAAAAGGAAAAGCAGACTTTTTAATTAAGATGTTAGTTAAAAAGTTCAAAAATGTTCCAAATGAGTATAGAGAAAAAATAAGAATGCTACCTCAAGATACTATCGAAGTTATAGGAATGGATATATTTGAAATGAATTCAATAAATGACTTAGAAAAGTATTTTTAAAAGAGTACCCTAAGTATAATGTAGAAAGTGATAGAGCCAAGCCTCTCGCTAGGACCCTAAGGGTCCAGAAAATTACCAGTGACAAGCATAATATAAGCTGTATTCGAAAGAGTATGGCTTTTTATTTAAAAAAAAATTGTTTTCAGAAAATTACAATAAATTCATTTTACATAAAAGAAATAATAATATATAATTGAAGTGAAAAAATAAATAGGAGAATGTAATATGTCTAAAAACAACAATGAAATAAAGCATGAAGACCTAATAATGAAAAAAGCAATGGATGTATTTGCAGAAGAAGGATTAAAGTTTTTTGGAATAAACCAAAAAGTAAAAGACTCAAGTTCAACAGAGATAGTAGTACTTGAAGCATTAAACCTTCATATGGATTATACTTTTCTAATGGAAAATGATACTTATATTCATTTTGAATTTCAAACAACTAATAAAGGAAAGTCAGATTTAAGAAGATTTAGAGTTTATGAAGCAGTTTTAAGTTTACAAAAGGACAAAGATGTAACAACTTATGTGGTTTATAGTGGAAACATTAAAAATGCAAAGGATACTTTAGAAACAGGTATAAACAAATATAAAGTTAAAAGTATATTTATGTCTGATAAAAATGGAGATTTAATAGTTGAAGAACTAGAGAAAAAAGTAAAAAACAAAGAAAACATAACAAAACAAGAACTTGTTGCACTAACATTTACTCCAATAATGGGAGGAAAACTTACAAAAGCAGAAAAAATAATAAAATCAATAAGAATAGTAAAATCATCTGAAAATGAATATAAATATGATATAGAATCAATGTTATATGCATTTGCAGACAAATTTTTAAGTGGAAAAGACTTACAAAAAGTGAAGGAGGAGATAAGCATGACTGAATTAGGACGTATGTTAATAGAAGATGGAATAGAAAAAGGAAAAACAGAGGGAAAAACAGACTTATTAATTAAAATGTTAGTTAAAAAGTTTAAGAATGTTCCAAATGAGTATAGAGAAAAAATAAAAAATCTACCTCAAGATACTATTGAAGTTATAGGAATGGATATATTTGAAATGAATTCAATAAATGAATTAGATAAATATTTTAGCAAATAAAAATCCGTCATTGACCCTAAGGATATAAAAAATCATCAGTAGCAAGATATTATTAAATATAAAATTGTTTGTTTATAGAAATAAGTATATATTTCATGCAATTAAATAAATTTAAGTAAAAAGCCAAATTTTAAGTTTTTTAATTTAAGATTTGGTTTTTTATTTTTATATAAAATTTTTATTTATCTAGAATATGACAATAATATATATTTATTTACAAAATATATTGAACTTTACAACAAGTAAATGTATTATAGTAGTATAAAACTATATGAGGTGTTTACTATGAATTATAGAAATAAATGGTTTGATAATAGATAATATAGTATTAGATTATGCAAATACTTTTAGCATTCTATAATACAGGAAATATAAAAATGGAAATAACAGAAGAGGACATATGCTATTGAATATAGAGTTGAAGATTATTACAGAAACAATAAGAGATAATATTGATATTTGGAAGAGATGATAATAATAGTTTACATAAAAATAGACAATGGGGGTGAATAATTAATATGTCTAGAAAAAATATTTCACCACTAAAAAAATTAAAATTAAGAGTGGAAAAACAGTTTAAGACAAAGAAAATAATAGGGGATATTCATATTGATGATAATGAATATGAATTATTAAAAACTTATTTTAAAAATAAATATAGTTATATAGCTAATTCAAATTCACATGAAATAATAGATGCTCTATTTGCAGTAGCATTAGTTCAAATTGGATTAAAAGAATATGATGGAAACTATTGGGAACATGTTGAGGAAATTTTAAATGTAAATAAGCTACCAGTACATAAAAGAAATTGGATAGGACAATCATATCTTAATACATTAAGATATTATAATAAAATATATATTCCCAAAGATGATCAAGTTAAATTTGTTAATAATATTTTATTACATACTTTTGTTTCAACTAAAAGAATAAATAATTTCTTTTTATTTCTTTATCAGTATTATCAAATTGATTTAGAAAGAGATATAGAACGTAATACTAGAGAATCAATGAATGCATTATGTAATGCAATAATAGAAGAAGGTAGTAAAGATAGAACATATTTATTGGATAAACACACAGCATATTCTGTAAAATTAAATTTAAGAGGAAGTAAAATAAGAATTAGAAGATTATTAAAGATAATAGACAAATACTTTTGGTATGAAGAAGAAAATAAGAGAACCAATAATAGAATTAATAATTTATTATATAATTGGCTTGAAACTTCGAAGGAATTTAAAGCAGATTTTCAAAATTATTATAAAAAAGAATATCATGAAAAATCATTTACAGTTCCTAAAATAAAATATGATTTTGAAGAACAAAAGTTTTGTTTAAATTTACCATCAGAATTAATTAATAATGATAATATAAATTTAGAATCTAAATTGGAATGGAACATATATGTTGAAAATGAATATTATAATAATGTTGATGTGTATTTGGAGAAAGGAATATCAGGATATAAAACTATTAATGTAAATGTTGGATTAAGTTATTCTAATATTTTTAAAAATATTAGAATAGAGCTAAATTTAAAAGACAGTAAATTGTGCTTAAGAAAATATAAAATAAGTGCTAGTCAATTACGTTTGTTCAATAGTAAAGGATTTCATATTGATACAAAATTAAATTTATTAAGTGGTAAAATATATATTTTTACTAATTTTAAAAATGAAATTAAATCTAAAGCAATAGTAGATACTTGGAGAATAGGAAGTCTTAAAGTATTTTATTTGGAATTAGAAGATGGTGATGTTATTACTTTACCTGACAATAAAGTTATATATATTGGAAAGGAACTTAAAGAAGGGATTTCTGCAAAAGGAAGGTTATTAGATATTAAGGCAGTTATAGAAGATAGTGAAATCAAAGTATATAATAAGTATCCTTCATTCATTGTAAAAGTTTCTGAAAGTAAGTTGAGAGGAAGTTATATTTCTATTAACAATAAAAAATATAGGTTTACAGAACTTGAAGTTGAAGAAATCTTTGAAAAAGATGAAAGAGAAGAAAAATATTATTTAGTATCTGTAAAAAAAGAAGTAAATGGAATAAATAATGTAGTAATAGATATTCCAAATGATTATAAAAATAGAAAATATTCATTTATATATATAAATAATTTTAATTTTGATTTTGAAAATAAACCTTATATTTTTCAAAGAAGAGCAACATTAGAATGCAATAGAGAATTAATTTTAGATTCTAAAATTAATGTAAATAAAGTAATAGATAAAGAGTTGTATTATTATAGTTTTAATATGAAAAATGATGAAGATAAGGCACTATTTAAATTAAGTTCATATGATAATGAAATAAGTTTTAAGATTGATTTACCAAGACTAAGCTGGCATTTTGGAAATGATGATTGGAGTATAGAAACTCCAAAGCCTATATTTTATTCAGATTTTAATCCAAAGTTATATATAAAAGGACCATTTAATGAAATTTTATTAGTTGTTAATAAGGATAGTGAAGATGAATATACACAAAATTTTAAAAAAATAAATAATAATGAAGAAATTTATTGTGATTTAACGAAGTTCTTATCACATATTGATAGAGATACCGTAATTAAAGTTATATATATTAAAATTAATGAAAAATTTTATGAATTCTTAAAAATAATAACTAAAAGTTATATTAGAAATAGTAGTTTTATCGCAGATTATAATAATAGTATTATCTTAGGTTCAATAGATATATTAGGAAAAGGTGAATATGTATTAGATATTAGTTATAAAGGAATGATTTTAAAAGAAAAAGTAGAACTTATTGATGGAAATTTTCAATGTGAACTTTCAGATATAAATGATGGTATTTATAAATTTATTGTATATGAAAAGGAAGAGGATGAATTTGGATTTGATGATGATTATATATGTATAGGTGAAATTGAATCTAAAATTTATAATAAACTATGTTTAAGCAATTCAGTTTTAAAAATAATAGATATTTATTCTATAAATAATGATATCAAATTACCATTAAATTTTTATGATTATTATATTTGTAACATGAAAAAAATCAATGCAAGGACTTATAAAGCTAGATTAGTTTTTGTAAAAAATCAAGAAGCTGAGTATATTCAGGACATTGAAGTTTTATTTTATGATTTAAACAAGCTTAATCAAGTATATATATCTTTTTATGACAATGAAGATACAACAGAATATTTATATGATTCAGATGAAAAGATATTGGTAGAAAATGAGAATGTTAATTTAAATAAAAGAGAATGTTATAGGAGATATGAATTTGTTTTATATAAAGATGAGTTTATTTATAATGTTCAATTTACTACAATAGATCAAAAAATGTTAGATAAATGGTTAAAGTTTAGAGAAACAAGTAGAATTACATATTCCAACAAGAATGATTGTAGAAAAGTAGAAATGCATATTATGGATGAATTTCATTGGAAAGATGAAACTAAAGTATTAGTAGTTAATGATAAATATAGTATATATGATTTAAATTTAAGTACAAGGGTTCAAAATATTTTATGTACAAGGATAGGTATAAAGACAGTAGGAGAATTAAAGAATTTTTGTGAAAAAAATAATATCGCAGATATAAAATTAATAGGTAAAAGGAAAAAAGAAGAAATATATAATGCTTTAAAAAGGGTAGGGGTAATAATACATGAAAAATAATAAGTTGAATTTTTCTCCAGTTAATGCATCAGAGAATATAGTAAATAAATATATAAGATATTTAAATACAATTTTTGATATAGAAGACATTTATTATAGAGAACAATTTTTAGAACAACAAAAAAATAAATCAAATTTTGCTAAAGGGCCTTATTTAGATGTTATAGATTCTTTTGAAAGTGGAAAAACATTGAATGAATTAATAGATGAAGGCATACTTCCTTATAGATTTAAAAATTTAAATATGAATATGGATAGACCTTTATATAAACATCAAGAAGAAGCTATAAAAAAGATAATTAATGGAAAGAGTATTGTAGTTTCTACAGGTACTGGTTCTGGAAAAACTGAAAGTTTCTTAATTCCAATTTTAAGAGAATTAATATTAGAAGATGAGAAAGGAACTTTAAATTCAGGAGTAAGAGCATTGATTATTTATCCTATGAATGCTTTAGCTAATGATCAAATAGAAAGATTAAGGGATATATTAAAAGATTATCCTTCAATAACATATGGAAGTTATACTGGACAAACTAAGCAAGGATATAATGAAGCTTGTTATGAATTTAAAAAATTAAATAATGGATTAGAGCCAAATGAAAATGAATTAATAAGTAGAGAACAAATGATAAGTAATCCACCTAACATTTTAATTACAAATTATGCTATGTTGGAATATTTGATGGTACGTCCAAAAGATAGTGAATTTTTTAATGAGAATAATGCAGATAAGTGGAAATTTATTGTTCTTGATGAAGCACATGTTTATAATGGTTCAACAGGAATAGAAGTATCAATGTTATTAAGAAGACTTAAAGCTAAGTTATGCAATAATACTATACAATATATTTTAACAAGTGCTACATTAGGAGGTAAAAATGATAATAAGAAGGTTGTAGAATTCGCAAAAAGTTTGTGTGACACATCTTTTAATGAGGATGATGTAGTAAGAGCTATTAGAATATCAATGAATGAGCCTCCTACAATAAAATGTTTAAATAGAGAGATATATAATAAGTTAGCTTATAATATAGATAATGAAGATGAAATCAATAGATTACTTAAATATATTTTAAAAGTAGATTATGTATTAAATTATAAAGAAGCTTTATATGATATGGTTATTAATGATAAAAATTATTGGGATATTAGAAAAGTGTTAACAAGTAATCCTTGTACTATAGAAACAATATCTCAAAAATTAAATTGGACTGAAAAAGAAGTTGAGGATTTTGTAGTAGTTGCATCAAAATGTTATAAAAATGATAAAAAATTATTTGATGCTAAATATCATATGTTTATTAAAGCAGTAGAAGGAGCGTATATAACATTAAAACCAACTAGAAAATTTTTCTTAAATAGACAGGAATATTATTATGATAATACAGGAAAATATGCAGTATTTGAGATTGCTATATGTTCTAAGTGTCATGCTATATATCTTATAGGTAAATTAGAGAATAATTATCTTAAACAAACTAATAAGAATAATAATAAAAATAGAGCTATATTTTTATTATCTGATAGTATATCTGACGAAGATGATGATCATTTATTAGAACAAGAAAACATAAATGTTGAGCCATATTGTATATGTTCTAAATGCGGAAAAATATTCAAAGAAAAATCATCAAAAGCACTTCAGTGTGAGCATGGTAAGGAATTTTATACCAGAGTATTTAAAGCAGATGTTAGAAATGAAAATGGAACTCTAAACAAATGTTTAAAGTGTGAGGGAGTAAGTAATACAGGAATATTAAGAATATTTTTTACAGGACAAGAAGCAGTTACAAGTGTAATAGCTACAGCAATATTTGAAGAATTACCAAAGGAAGAAAAAAAGATAATAAAGAATGATACTAATGAAAATAAATATGATGATATGGGATTTGAAGAATATGATGATAAAGATATTGAAATAAGTATAGATACAAGCAGACAATTTATAGCTTTTTCAGATAATAGGCAAGCTGCTGCTTATTTTGCTACATATTTGCAAGATACATATATAAATATATTATATAAGAGAATAATAATAGAAACGTTAAAAAATACTAAAGAAAATGAAAGAAAGTTGGAATATTTTATTGAAGATGTTATTTATTATATGGAGAAAGCAAAAATTGATGGTGATAAAAAAAAGGAAGCATGGAAATCTATATTAAAGGAATTAGTAGATAATAATATGTCTAATTCTTTAATGTCATTAGGAATAATGAAATTAGGAATAGATAGTAGTAATATTAAGGCTAATTCTGTTATTAAATTATCTAAAGAAGAAATGTGTGATTTAATTAATGTTTTATTATTAGGATTATTATCAGATGCAGCATTTTATTATAATATTAATTTGAATTTAGCTGATAAAGAGTATTTTACTAATAATGGTGTTGAATTTGGATATACTTTATCTGATTCAAATCAAAAAGGCTATGTTAGATCTTTCATTCCTACTAAAGAAAGTGGAAATAATAAAAGATTGGATTATTTATGTAAAATCATTAATGTAGTATTAGGTGAAAAAAATCTTGATGCAAAAAAATTTTTAATAAGTTTATGGGATAAGGTTCTTATTAAGGGAGAATTTATTAAGCCTGATAATGGGAATTTTAAAGTTAACTTACTAAAAATGAATGTTATAAAAGAAAAAGAAACATATATTTGTCCAGTATGTAAAAAAATAACTATGTATAATGTGAAAAATGTATGTCCAACATTTAAATGTCAAGGTAAATTAAAAAAAATTAATATTGAAGAGGAATTAAAAGATAATCATTATTATGTAATGTATAATAATTTAGATATTTCAATGTTAAAAGTTAGAGAACATACTGCTCAGTTAAATAAAGAAACAGCTTATAAGTATCAACAAGATTTTAAACAGAAAAAGATAAATGTATTAAGTTGTTCAACTACATTTGAAATGGGTGTAGATGTTGGTTCATTAGAAACTGTTTTTATGAGAAACATGCCTCCTTCACCTGCAAATTATGCTCAAAGGGCAGGACGTGCAGGAAGAAGTTTAGAATCAGTAGCATATGCATTAACATTTTGTAATAAAAGTAATCATGATTTTACATTTTTTAAATATCCAGAAAAAATGATAAAGGGTGAAATTACCCCTCCAATGTTTAATATAGATAATGATAAAATAGCAATCAGGCATGTTTATGCCTCTTCTTTAGGATATTTTTGGAGTAAATATCCAGAATATTTTTCAGAAGTAAGTAAAACAATAAATGAAACTGATGAAGGATTAAACAAGCTTTTAAAATATTTGAAAGAAAAACCAGAGAATTTAAAAGATTATTTAATTAATTTTTTACCAAAAGAATTAATTTTAAAGCTAAAAATTAAGAATTATGGATGGCTAGATAAACTAATAGGTAAAGAAGGAACTTTAACTAAGGCAGTTGATGAATATAAATATGAAGTTAAGTTGTTGTGTGATAGTGTAAATGAAGCATTAAAGACAGGAAAAAAAGTTGACTTTTTACAAGAAAGAATCAATAGATATAAAAAAGAAAACATATTAACATTTTTATCAAGAAAAAATATACTTCCTAAATATGGCTTTCCAATAGATAGTATTGAGTTAAAAGTTATTGATAAAAGTAATAATGATAAATTAGGTATAGAATTACAAAGAGATCTTTCTATTGCTATTTCTGAATATGCACCTTCTTGTCAAATTGTTGCTAATGGTAATTTAATAACAAGCAGATATATTAGAAAGATACCTACATTATCTTGGAAAATATATGACTATATTAGATGTGATGAATGTAATTCTTTAAATATAGAAATTCATACAGATGGTTTAAATGATGAAAATTTTAAATATTGTAATTATTGCAAAAAAAGATTTGAGAAAGAAAAAAAATCTTTCATAATACCAGAGTTTGGATTTGAAGCTGATTATAAAATAAAAAAACCAAGTTTAAGAAAGCCAGAAAGAATATATAGAGCAGAAGCATCTTATAGTGGTTATGGTAAGAATTATCAGTTTAAAGATTATAATCTTGAAAATGTTAAGTGTCAAATAGGAATACATAAAAGTGATGAAATGACAATATTGAATGAGTCAAATTTTTATGTATGTGAAGAATGTGGATTTACTGAATTAAATAAAAAAGGAGCTTTTTCCAACATAATTAAAAATAAGCATAAAAAATCTAATGGTGTTTATTGTAAAAATCAACAATTAAAAAAATATTCTTTAGGGTATAGATTTGAAACAGATATTATTGAACTTAAATTTTTAAAGCCAATAATTAATAATTTTGAACAAGGAATGTCTATATTGTATGCACTTTTAAAAAGTATATGTATAAGCTTAAATATAGAACAAAATGATATATCAGGATGTTTAGGTTATTTTTATAATGAAGAGTTTAGGGAAGGAAATTATGCTTTAATTTTATATGATAGAACTCCAGGAGGAGCAGGTCATGTTCAAAGATTATATGAAGAGGAAATATTAAAAAAAGTTCTTAAAGAAGCTGAAATATTAATTAATGATTGTAATTGTGGTGGCAAAGAAGGAGATACTTCATGTTATGGATGTTTAAGAACATATTATAATGAAAAATATCATGATATTTTAAAAAGAAGTTATGTATTAGACTTTTTTAAAAAGATAAAAAATGAGAGTGTATAATTATTTAGTTGAAAAATATACTTAAGCATATAGGTTTTTCTGAACAAATCATATAGAATGTTAAATTGTTTGGTTGAAATATTTAAATATTTTAGTATAGAAAGAAATGTAGTTAAAATAAATACAAAATTAATTAAAAGGATGGTCTTAATGAATAAAATAACATTTGAAGCATTTGAAGGAATAGGTAAAGTAACTCCCAAAACTTTTTATAAGTATAATTTAAAAGGAAAAGGCAATATTGAAAATGTAAATAAGGCTATAAATACTGTTAGGTATAATTTATCTTCAAATAATAAATTTAAGCCTGTATTAAAAAGGGGGGAGCAATTAGTAGCTATTGAAAGGCTTGAAAATATTCCTCAAAGAGATGATGTAGATATAATATTTGCTGGAGAGGAAGTGATTGATGTTTTAGAGAATAAACAAATTTATGAAGATTTAATTGTGTATTATATAAATAATGCAATTAGATTTACTAAAGTAGATAACAAGAAAAAATATAGAGCAGCTAATAATAGGGATATTATTTGTAATTTTATTTTAGATAGAGCTTCTAAAGAAAGGATAGTAAAAAGTAAAAAAGGTTTTGAGTTAAAAAGAAAGTTTAAGATAACTCCAGTAATTACTGATGATTTAGGTGTTATATTATATGTTAGTTGCTCAGCAGAGTTTTCTTATGATAAAAATATAGCAAGCGATAGAGCCAAGCCCTCTCGCTAGGACCCTAAGGGTCCAGAAAATTACCAGTGACAAGCATAATATAAGTTGTGTTCAAAAGAGTTTAACTTTTTATTTTTAAGCAAGCAAGTGATATTTCCACTCGCTAGGACCCTAAGGACTCAGAAAATTACCAGTAACAAGCATAATATAAGTTGTATTCGAAAGAGTATAGCTTTTTGTTTTGAAAAGAATTATTTTCAGAAAATTACAATAAATTCATTTTACATAAAAGAAATAATAATATATAATGGAAGTGAAAAAATAAAGAAAATATAACAAAGCAAGAACTCATTGCACTAACATTTACACCAATAATGGGAGGAAAGCTTACAAAAGCAGAAAAAATAATAAAATCAATAAGAATAGTGAAATCATCAGATAATGAATATAAATATGATATAGAATCAATGTTATATGCATTTGCAGACAAATTTTCGCAAGGAAAAGACTTACAAATTAAAAGGAAACCCGACTCACTTAAGTTCGCTGGGTAAGTTCGAAGAGCCAAATATAAAATTTGGATTCTCACTTAAGGAGGAGATAAGTATGACTGAATTAGGACGTATGTTAATAGAGGATGGAAGAGAAGAAGGA
>JALFQD010000079.1 GCA_022785265.1 Clostridium sp.
AGAAGTATAGATTTTATTGAATAGAAAGCCCTTTATATACAGTGATGTATGTAAACTCAGTGTTAATTGCTTTTAATCCCTAAAGCCTTACACCTAAACAGTAGTTAGAAATGACAAGCTGAAATGGTGCGAAAGCAGAAAAAACGTAAGGATGGCATAAGGTGAAATAAAAGCTAACCGCTACTCTGATGAAAGGATAATCGTGACACATCAGATATGTTAGTCCTAAGTGTTATAAAAAAATGGGTGTTTAGCAGGGAAAGCCCTAAGTCTAAAAAGATATGGGAGACCTTCAACGACTATCTCCTTGAGGGAGAGTAAAACCACAAGCTAAGGGTGGAAGAAAAATACTGCCCTACTTTAAAAATAAGTAGGTGAAGATATAGTCTACGCTAACATGAAAGTGTTAGAGGTCTGCTGGTGACAGTAAGACTGCATTAAAAGTTGCGTTTTAATGTGAATGAGATAAATATATACAAATTTAATTTATTTATACAAGTTTAATAGTAATTCCTATAATTAATAGGATAGGTAAATTTGCTAAAAAATCATATTGAATTAATTTAGTTGAATAAAATTAGTATTTATGTTAAACAATAATATAAGAATATAAATTATTTATGAGGTAAAATAAATGCTAATAGCAAAGAAAATTAAATTGATTCCAACACCAAAACAAGAAACTCTTTTTTGGAAAAGTGCAGGTGTTTCTAGATGGTCATATAATTATTTTTTATCTGAAAATGAAAAAGTGTATAATGAATATCTTGCAAATAATAAAACAGGTAAATCTTTTGCTAAAGAAGGAGAAGTTAGAAAGTATATTAATAATGTACTAAAAAAGACTACTCATACTTGGCTAAAGGAAGTAGGTTCTAATGTTATGAAACAAGGTATAAAGGATGCAAATAAAGCATATCAAAATTATTTTAAAGGTTTGGCGAGTAGACCTAAGTTTAAATCAAAACATAAATCAAAACCTAGTTTTTATGTAAACTATGAATCTCTTAAAAGAAAACAAGGCGGATTTCATGGAGAAAAAATTGGATTTGTAAAAACAGCAGAAAACTTACCAAAACTACCAAAAGGCAAAAAGTATTCTGATCCCAGAATAAGTTATGATGGTAAGCATTGGTATATATCAGTTGGTTATGAAATTCAAGAAAGAAAAGAAAAGTTAACAGATAAAAGTTTAGGTATTGATTTAGGAATAAAGGATTTAGCAGTTTGCTCTGATGGTAAAAAATATAAAAATATTAATAAAACCAAAAGAGTAAAAATTCTTGAAAAAAGATTAGTTAGAGAACAACGTAAACTTTCAAGGAAGATAAATGCTAACATTAAAGAATATAAGGTTATTAATAAAAAGCGTTATCCTGTTTGGATAAGACCTTTAAAAGAATGTAGAAACATTCAAAAACAAAATCAAGTTATTCGTTTAATATACAAAAAACTTACAGATATAAGAAATAATTATTTACATCAAACTACAAAAGAGATAGTGAAAACCAAGCCATCTCAAATTGTAATGGAAACACTTAATGTAAGAGGAATGATGAAGAATAAACATCTTGCAAAAGCTATAGCAGAGCAAAAACTTTATGAATTTAAGAGACAAATACAATATAAATGTAAAATGTTAGGAATTCAATTTATTGAAGCAGATAAATGTTATCCTAGTTCAAAGAAATGCTCTTGCTGTGGAAATCTAAAGAAAGACTTAAAATTATCAGATAGAACTTACAAATGTGATAATTGTGGTCTTATAATGAATAGAGATTTAAATGCAAGTATAAATTTAGCAAATTATAAATTAGTATAAAGTCACATTAAAGACAATGCTAATATGTACCTATCGCTACTAGGGAATTTAAGCCTATGGAGTGTTATAACAAACGAAAGTAGTTTTACATTATATAAAATTATATAAGTAAGACAAAATCGGACACGATGAAATAGGAAGTTATAATCGTAAGATGTGACATAGCATAAATTTGTGTAAATAATTTAAAATTTGTACATATTTATCGTAGCGGTATACCTTACAGAGAAAAGAATGTCAGTATTATTAGTGTAGTAATAGATGCTGATAATAATGTTATAAGTTCCTTATCTGGAAAACTTGGAATGATTAAAGGAATAAGTGTAAAGACAATTTATTCTAAAACAAATAAATAATTTTAGAAAGGAAGTATAACAAAGTATGTATAATCCAAAATCAAAAAAAGCAGAGGAATTTATAAACAATGAAGAAATTCTAGAAAGCTTAAAATATGCAAATGAAAATAAAAATAATAAAGAACTTATCGAAAGTATAATAGAAAAGGCTAAAAACTTAAAAGGTCTTACTCATAGAGAAGCCATCCTTCTATTAGATTGTGAATTAGAAGATAAAAATGAGGAAATATATAATTTAGCTCAAGAAATAAAAGAAAAATTTTATGGAAATAGAATAGTAATGTTTGCACCTCTTTATTTATCAAATTATTGTGTTAATGGTTGTGTATATTGTCCATATCATTATAAAAATAAGCATATAAGAAGAAAAAAACTTTCTCAAGAAGAAATAAAAAAAGAAGTTATAGCTCTTCAAGATTTAGGACACAAAAGACTTGCTCTTGAAGCAGGAGAAGACCCAGTAAATAATCCAATAGAATATATTTTAGAATCAATAAAAACAATATATAGCATAAAGCATAAAAATGGTGCAATAAGAAGAGTTAATGTAAATATAGCAGCAACAACTGTTGAAAATTATAGAAAGCTTAAAGAAGCAGGAATAGGTACATATATATTATTTCAAGAAACATATAATAAAGAAAGTTATGAAAATCTTCATCCAACAGGTCCAAAACATGACTATGCTTACCATACAGAAGCTATGGACAGAGCTATGGAAGGCGGAATTGATGATGTAGGGCTTGGAGTTTTATATGGATTAAATATGTATCGTTATGATTTTGTTGGAATACTAATGCATGCTGAACACTTAGAGGCAACTTTTGGAGTTGGTCCTCATACAATAAGTGTTCCAAGAATATGCCCTGCAGATGATATAAATCCAGAAGAATATACAAATGCTATTTCAGATGATATTTTTGCAAAAATAGTTGCAGTTTTAAGAATAGCGGTACCTTATACAGGACTTATTGTTTCAACAAGAGAATCTCAAAAATCAAGAGAAAGAGTTCTTCATCTAGGAGTTTCTCAAATAAGTGGAGCTTCAAGTACAAGTGTTGGAGGATATTCAGAAAAAGAAAAGAAAGAAGATAATTCTGCACAATTTGATGTAAGTGACAATAGAACATTAGATGAGATAGTAAACTGGCTTTTAGAAATGGGCTATATTCCAAGCTTTTGTACAGCTTGTTATAGAGAGGGAAGAACAGGTGATAGATTTATGCAACTTGTAAAGGCAGGTCAAATTGCAAACTGTTGTCAACCTAATGCTCTTATGACTTTAAAAGAATATTTAGAAGATTATGCATCAGATAAAACAAAAGCTGAGGGTGAAAATGTAATAAAAGAACAACTTGATAAAATACCTAATGAAAAGGTAAGGGATATTGTTATAGAAAATTTAAAAAATATTGAAGAAGGAAAACGTGACTTTAGATTTTAAAATATAATTTATAATTAAAGCAGATTGAATATATTGTTTTAAGCTAAGGTGTAAAATAATGTATTCAATCTGCTTTTATATATTATTAAAATTAAGAAACAAAATAATATTAAGTTTTGATTATTAAACGTTTTCTAATAATATATAATATAATTTAGAAAATTTCAAATAAATGGGGAAAGAGGAAAATGAAGAAATTATTATTATCTATGTTGATAGTAGCTTCCTTAACTAGTGCAGGAATTGGAATACAGTATAATTCCAATTCTAACGAAACTGTAGTTAAGGCAACAGAAGAAAAAGGTGTAACAATTTATTATGAATGTAAATCGGGAACACCTAATATTTATTATTGGAATTCTAATCCCCAAAATTTAGAAGTAGAATTTCCAAGAGAAGAAATGGAGCTAGATAGTTCTCAAAAAGGTGGAAACTGGTATAAAGCTACTTTCCCAGATGTAACAAAAATTAATATGTTATTTAGTACAAATGGAGTACAAACAGCAGATTTAACAAGAAAACCAGGAACTTGGTGGTATAAAGATAATAAGTGGTATAGTAAAAATCCATATGAAGGTCAAGAGGTGGACCCTACAAAGCCAACTGAAGATTTTAGAGATGAAACTATATATTTTGTTATGACTTCAAGATTTTATGATGGAGATCCTTCAAACAATGTTCATTGTTCAGATGATTCAGTTGCAGGGAATCCAGATTCAGACCCAGCTTGGAGAGGAGATTTTAAAGGTCTTATAGAAAAATGACAAAGGAAAATTCTTTAACAGGAGGAGTAATCAATAATAGCTCAACAGTTGTTAAAAATGATGTTAATGGTGTACTTCCAAGTGATTATGATTCATTAACTCCAACTCTTCAATATCAGGCAAGAGACTTTATATATCGTAAGAACGTTGATATTGGATGGGAAGATTTCACAGTAACTACTGGACAATTTGCAGGAGACTGTATGGAGCTTAACACAGAAAATCCTACTGTTTATAATTATCTAGTAGATGCATACAGTAAATATATAGATATGGGAGTAGATGCATTTAGAATAGATACAGTAAAGCATATGAATGATTCTACATGGAATGTAACTTATGTTGACTCACATGATTATGGTTCATCTATAAATGGTAATGATGAAAATAGATATGCTGGTGGAACTGACGCTTGGGCAGAAAATTTAGATTTAATGTTTACTTTTAGAGGAATTCCTTGTCTATATTATGGAAGTGAAGTGGAATTCCAAGCAGGACAAAAAGCAGATAAAGGTAATACAGCACCTCTTTCTACTACAGGAAGAGCATATTTTGGAGACTTTATAGAAGGCTCAGTGGATGTTACAGATTTTTCAGAGTATTCTAATGCAACAGAAACAATGGCACAAACTTTAAATTCACCTTTGTCAAAACATATTCAAAGACTTAATCAAATAAGAAAGGCTATTTTAGCTTTAAGAAGAGGACAATACTCAACAGAAGGAGTTTTAGGAGATGCTATGGCATTTAAGAGACGTTATACAACAGATGGAATAGATAGTTTTGTATGTGTAGCAATAAGTGGTTCTGCAACCTTTACAGGAATACCAAGTGGAACTTATGTAGATGCAATAACAGGAAAGACAGTTCAATGTAATGGAACATTGACAACTGATTCCGTTGGAAAAGGAAACATGAGAGTATATGTATTACAAAATTCAAGTGGAATTTCAGGAAAGATTGGGGAAGATGGAACTTATTTGAAGTAATATTAGACAAATTCAAAAATATTGGGGTTCTTTTAAACATAAGTCCCCCAATATTTTATTGAACAAAATTAATATAATAATTTTTTAGAATAATAAAATTTTATAAATGAAAAAAGTAGTGAAAAATAAGAAAACCATTACATTTACAATACAACTAAGGAAAAAACTTACAAAAAGTAATAAAAAAGTTGATATTTCATAAAAAATACATAATAAATGTACAAAAAAAAGTATAAATATACAAGTAAAATATAAAAAAAGTGGTAGAATAAAACTGTATTGTCCTCAAGGAGAGAACAGTAAGAATTAAGTAGTAAAAATTAAATTATAAAATATATTTTAAGGTGGGAAAAATTGATGGTAGAAAATAATTTAAAAGAAATTTTAAACTCAAGATTCCAAAAATCAATAAGCGAAGCTAGTAATGAAGAAATTTACTTAGCATTATTAGAACTTACAAAAAATAGTATTAAAGCTAAGGGAACAAATAAAGGAAATAAGAAATTATATTATATTTCAGCAGAATTCTTAATTGGTAAATTATTATCAAACAACTTAATAAACTTAGGTTTATATGATGAAGTTAAAAAGGTATTAAGCGAGAATGGAAAATCTTTATCAGAAATCGAAGAAGTTGAATTAGAACCTTCATTAGGAAATGGTGGTCTTGGAAGACTTGCAGCTTGTTTCTTAGATTCAATTGCAACTTTAGGATTAAATGGTGATGGTGTAGGATTAAACTACCACTTTGGATTATTCCAACAAGTATTTGAAGATAGAAAGCAAAAGGCTGTTAAGAACCCATGGATAACAAGCGAAAGTTGGTTAAATAAATCTGACATTTCATTTGAAGTTCCATTTGGTGGATTTAGCTTAAAATCAACATTATATGATATTGATGTAACTGGATACAATAAAGCTTGTAACAAGTTAAGATTATTTGATATAGATACTTTAAATGAATCATTAGTAAAAGAAGGAATCAGCTTTGATAAGAATGATATAAAGGAAAACTTAACTTTATTCCTATATCCAGATGATAGTGATGAAGCTGGAAATCTTTTAAGAATATATCAACAATATTTCATGGTAAGTAATGCTGCTCAATTAATAATTTTAGAAGCAGAAGAAAATGGATATGACCTACACAAGTTAAATGAACATGTTGTAGTTCAAATAAATGATACACATCCATCAATGGTTATTCCTGAATTAATAAGATTATTAGGAATGAAAGGAATAGGAATGGATGAAGCTATAGAAATAGTTACTAAGACTTGTGCTTACACTAACCATACAATACTTGCAGAAGCACTTGAAAAGTGGCCAATAGCTTACTTAGAAAAGGTTGTTCCTCAATTATTACCAATAATCAGAGAATTAGACAATAAAGTTAAGGCTAAATATAGTGATCCAAAGGTTGCTATAATTGATGAACAAAATAGAGTACACATGGCTAATATGGACATTCACTATGGATTCAGTGTAAATGGAGTTGCTGCTCTACATACTGACATATTAGAAAAAGTAGAATTAAAGCCATTCTATGATATATATCCAGAAAAGTTTAATAATAAAACAAATGGTATAACTTTCAGAAGATGGTTATTACACTGTAACAACGAATTAGCAGATTATATAACTGAACTTATAGGAGAAGACTATAAGACAGATGCATCTAAACTTGAAGAATTAGGTAAGTTTGTAGATGACAAAGCTGTACTTAACAAGCTTGGAGAAATAAAGAAAGACAATAAGATAGCTCTTAAGAAGTACTTAAAGGAAACTCAAGGAGTAGATATAAACGAAAATTCTATATTTGATATTCAAGTAAAGAGACTTCATGAATACAAGAGACAACAAATGAATGTACTTTACATTATAAATAAATACTTAGAAATAAAGAGTGGTAAGAAACCAGAAACTCCAATCACTATGATATTTGGAGCAAAAGCTGCACCAGCTTATATAATTGCACAAGATATAATTCACACAATATTATGCTTACAAGAAATCATAAACAATGACCCAGAAGTTAACAAATACTTAAATGTTGTTATGGTTGAAAACTACAATGTAACTAAGGCATCTAAGTTAATTCCAGCTTGTGATGTTTCAGAACAAATTTCTCTTGCATCTAAGGAAGCATCAGGAACAGGTAACATGAAGTT
>JALFQD010000109.1 GCA_022785265.1 Clostridium sp.
AAAGGCACGTGAAATTGCTGATTTTGATGATATGGTTAAAAACTATCCGGAAGAAGTAGAAGAACAAGTTGATAAAATAAAGAAAGTTTTATAAATGGTGGTACAAATGGATATATATGATTTAATGAAACAAGTTAATGACGCATTCAATCAAAGATACTGTTTCAGCAGTAAAAGAAAAAATAGTAAGCGGTACGGCTTTACTATTTTAGACAATTCAAATTTGTAGGGGAGTTTTAAGGCTCCCCTATAAAAATGGCTATTTATCAACTGTTTGTTGTGACATAGCCTTAAATATTATTTTATTTAATTAAATTTTCATAATAATTATCTATCTCACATCTTTGATATTTATTTTATATAAATAATAACAGGATAACATTGTAATAAAAATATTACTAAATGTTTATCCTGTTTTTTTATTTAACTACCATCTTGTATTAGATGTGTTATCTTCACTTTGGTCTTTTAAATTATTTTGTTCAGTTTTACTATCTTGAGTACCTTCTTCTTTTTGTATATTTCTTTTACCATTACCAGGTCTCATTCCTCCACCTGACATTCCCCCTTGAGTTCCAACACTTGTTACTGAATTTGAAATTTCTGCACTATCATATTTAGTTCCTCCGGAGTATGTTCCATCAGAATAAAGTCCATCTTTTTCTTCTCCACTTGAATTTCCTCCAGTACTTATTGTATAAGTTGTTCCCTTCTTTAAATTTGGTGAACATACAACAACTGATTGATATTGTTTTGATGGTGCAAATGTAAGTATTGAATCACCATTTTCTTTTGAGATATTTACTAATGTTTTTGCCTCTTGAACTGTTGAAAATCCTATGCTCATAGAATATTGACTTGAAGAATCACTTGGTGTTTGAATCATTCCTAAACTTCCTGCTGCAACTAATAATCCTCCACTCATATTAAATTCACTATTATAATCTAATGCTCCATTTCCTGAATCTGTTGGTCCATTTACTATTACTGTTCCATCTGTCATTTTTATTGAACCATTTGAATCCACACCATCTCCAGAAGAATCCACATATAAATATCCACCATTAATATTAATCATAGCATTACTAGATGAATTAAAATTATTTTGTCCTAGACGACCATTTATTGAAGAACCATCATTTCCACCAGCAGCATTTAATCCATCGTCACTTGATACTACATGAATTTCTCCATCATTTATTGTAATTGTTGAACTTTCAATACCTTCATAAGATTTAGTTATAGTTATTTCTCCAGCATTAATATCTAGTGCAGAATCTGAGTGTATTCCATCATCTCCAGAAGATAAATTAAATGTTCCTCCATTTATAATTAAACTATCATTTGTGTGAATAGAATCATCTGATGAATCTATATTTAAAGTTCCATTTTCAATAGTTATATTGGTTCCTGCTTTTATCCCCTTTGTGCTAGTTGTTTCTGTGTCAGTTGAGGTAGTATTTTCTCCATTTGAAGTATTTTGATTATTAGAAGTGCCTGTTGGTTCATCATTTTCAAAGTTTTCATCCATATTTGGTCTAGTTGGTGGCTCACCCATATTTTGTGAATCACTTCCGTCTGGTCTAGTTGGTGGTTCTCCCATATTTTGAAAATCACTTCCATCTGGTTTAGCTGGTGGTTCTACTGCATTTTGTGAATTATTCATATTGGGTGCAGTTGATGATTCTTTATTAGGTCTCATCATACCACCTTTTTCACCAAATCCTTCTTTATTACTTTTACTAACAGCATTTTCACTTCCACCACCTGAAGATATTTTAATATCTCCATCTTTAATAAGAACAGTAGTATCTGCTTGAATTCCATCCTGTTCTGTAGTTATATCAATAGTACCACCTGCAATATAAACATATCCTTTTTCTGTTTCTTCTATATTGTCAGTCTTTATTCCATCTCCACCTGCTGTAATTTTTATATTTCCCTCTTTAATTCTTACAGAATCTTTACCTTTAATTCCATGATTAACAGCAGTTACTGTAATATTTCCTCCAGTAATCTTTAAATCATCTTTGCTTGTTATTCCATTATTATAATTTCCATTAACAGTTAAACTTCCTTCTCCACTTATTGTTAAATCATCTTTACTATAAATAGCTGAATTTGGCTCCTCAGATGATGCATCTTCAAAAACATAGTTTTCGCCATCTGTTATAGTATTATTACTTCCATCTTTTAAATCGATAACAGTTTTATCAGCATTTAAAATATATATAGGAGAAGTATTTGAACAGTTTATATCTATTCCATTTAATATTAGCTTTACTTTATCATTATCTCCAGCATTTACAATAATTTGTCCATCATTTAGCTTTCCTGTTATTGTATATATTCCAGCTGAATTTATTGTTATTTTACTTCCATCTACTTTTGCTCCACTTCCATTTAAATCTATTGAATCTCCATTTAATGTGATAGATGCTTCATTACTTACATTACTAAAATCTTCTTCCCAATCCTCATCTATATTTTCTGCTATTATTGTTGAAGTTTCTGATATATATTTTTTATTACCTTTTGAAGCATTTATTGCATAGGCTGATATTCCTATAATTGCTATTGCTACAATTCCACATATAATTAATTTAATCTTTTTACTCATAATTAAACCACCTTATAAATTATTTTTTTCTTGTGGTACTGAAAGGATTACTCCTAAATTTCCATTTCTACATCTTACTTCATCTATAAATTTTTTTTGATTTCCAGTATTCATAACTACACTATAAGTAATCTCAAACAATGAACCAAATTCTTTTGTTTTTATCTTTTTAAATTTCCATGATGAAGTATATTTCTTTAAAATATCATCAAATATATTTTCATAATTTAAATTTTCAGGTATTGTTATTCTAAGCTCTAAACATGATTTGTCTGATTCTGCATAATTTATAAACTTTAACACAAACATTATTAAACATAAAATTATAGTAAATAAAATTGCATATAAAATATATCCCATACCTGCTGATAATCCAACTGCTAAAGTAAAGAATATATAAGATATATCTTTAGGGTCTTTAGGTTCACTTCTAAATCTTATAATTGAAAATGCACCTGCTAAACTAAAAGCTCTTGCCACATTGTTTCCAACTAATAAGATTATTATTGATATTATTGCCGGAAGCATTATTAATGTAATTGCAAAACCAGATGTAACAACCTCTTCTTTGCTTGTTTTCATATAAGAAATACTAATTATTAATCCTAAGATAATTGATACAACTAATATAATTAATGTATTTGTTAAAGTTAATGATTCTCCTGTTGTTGATGTTAATATTGTGTCTAGCATACTTTTCCTCTCCCTTTTGTTAAATAATATTTTCTATATTCATTTCCATACTTTGAAAAACCAACTGGAAATATTGATAATTCAGATAAGATTTCTGAAAGCCACATTGGCATAGCTCCTAATATTTTTACTCCCATCAACCTTTCTCCTTCTTTTAAAAGATTTTCTCCAAAGTCCTCTGCTGTAAGATTTAAATTATAACGTCTTGTCATTATGTGATTATCAAATGTAAGTCTAAAATCCTTATCCTCCTTACCAAAAAAAGCTGTTCTTTTATAATGTATTGCAACTGCTGGATTTACTTCATTTCTACTTAAAATTTAACAAAAGAACTGTCTTACAACTAATTTTTTATTAATTGTGAAATAAAAAAAGAAGGAATTGCTATCAGTTTTCAACTATTAATGCAACACCTTCTTAACATAACAATATTATATTTAAACAAACACCTCAAAAATCTCTTTATCATCAATATTATATCTTGATGATTTATATTCTTTTTTCTTGTTAAAATTAAATACAAGCAAATATCCTTTATTTAAATTATGAATATCTAAATATTCTTTAAGTTGTTTCTTTCCTCTTTCATGATATTTTTCTCCATTCCATACTTTAAGCTCAATAATATATTTAAACTTATTATATGTAACTACTATATCTAATCTCTTCTCCTCTGATATTTGTACCTCTTTAAAAGCAAAGCCAACTCCATTAATTATTGGAGATAAAAATGCCATAAAGATTATTCTTCCTTCTCTTTCTATGAATTCTCTATCTACTGTTGAATAATTTTCCCTTATATAGCTTTGAAATTTTATAAGCACCTTCTCCATGTCTAAGCCATTATCTTTTGTTATAAAATTATTTTTAAAATTATATAATGTCATATCCTTTGTCTCAGTTTTTAGCTTAGATGTCATATAATTATAAATTATTTCTTCAAAAATTTTATTACTTATCTCTAATCTATTTTCTTTATTTTTTAATATTCCATATACTAATCCAATATCTATTATAGGGTCAAGCGAATTAAATACTATATTTTCTCCATTCAGTAAAATTCTTTTTATTAATTCATATAGTTCTTCATTGTTTTCAAGATTCTTCATTAAATCTTCATTTAAAGTATTTTTTTCATTAGATATATATTTTACTGCCATCTTAATATCTTCTATTTTCCAACACTTCTTTTCATCTCTATAAAAATTTTCATCTATAATTTGACATACTCTGCTTACCAAAAATGGATAGCCTGAAGTGAAAAAGTAAATTTCTTTACTTAACTCTTTTGTATTCATATTCAAACTATAATCATTACTATATTCTAATAACATCTTTTCTATCTCTTCACTTGAAAAGCTCATATCGATATCAAAGTTAACTGCTATATTCCAAGGAGAATTATACTTTTTTTCATCTTCATTTCTAAATTTTAATTTTAAAGTTTTAACATCATGTACTCCTGCTAATATTATAGATTTAAAGCTATAATCTTTTTTAGCTCTCATTAAAAGATACTTACTTCTAAGAACACCTAAAAAACTTAAAAACAATTGATTATTTGAAGATTTATCTACCTCATCTATAATTAATATTACTTCCTTATTTATATCTTTAATCCACTTAGTTAATGTCTTTGAAAAATCCCTAAGATTATCTACATTTTCTGAATATGACTTTAACTTTTCTGCCTCTTCTTCAAAATTAAATTCAATAGCATCATAAAACATATCTAATATAGTTCTTGAAAATAGTCCTTCTTCACTAAAAACTTTATCTCCAATTCCCTCAAATGTTATTGAAACAACAAGATACTCTTTATTTAATTTGTTTTCTAATATGTTTAAAGTTGTGGTTTTTCCATATTGTCTTGGTCTATTTATAACAAAATAACTATTTCTTTTAATTAACTTTATTATTTCTTCTATTTTACTGCTTATATCCACCATATAATTTATATCTGGAAAACATGTTCCTGTTGTATTAAAATATTTTTTCAAGTTAATTGCACCTCCACATATAACCTTATTATAAGTATATCCAACTTACCTTTAATAAACAATAAAGGCACCTTTAATCAGTGCCTTCTTTTTAATTTTATGAAAAGTTTTTTATTTCTCCATAGTGGGTTGATGCAATAGTTATACATCCTTTTTTATATAGTTCTTCTAATATAGATATTGCAAGAGCTGCCCCTTCATTAGGTTCTGTTCCACTTCCTATTTCATCAAATAAAAGTAATGTATTTTTGTTGCTTTCCTTAATAATTTCACTTAAATTTTTCACATGAGAAGAAAAGGTACTTAATGCATTTTCTATACTTTGGTCATCACCAATATCAACAAATATTTTATTAAATATAGCTATTTCAGTTCCTTCATCTGCTTCTATATGAAATCCACTTTGAACAGCAAGGGTAAGAAGTCCAACAGTTTTTAATACAACAGTTTTTCCACCTGCATTAGGTCCTGTTATAATAAGACTTCTATATGATTTTCCAATCTCAAAATTTAATGGTACTGGATTTTTTATTAGTGGATATATTCCATTAACTATTTTTATATACTGAACTTCATTAAGCTTTGGCTTTATACCACCAATTTCTTTACTATATTTAGCTTTAGCCATTATCATATCATACTCAGCTATTACTTCTATATTTATCTTTATTTCCTTTAGCTTTCCATAAATCATTTCAGTTATTTCTGCTAATATTTTATACTCTTCAATGCTTTCTTCTGCTTTTAATGAAATCAATTCAGAAGAATATTTTGATACTACATTAGGCTCAATAAAAACTGTATTTCCTTTTGATGAAGTTTCAATAATTGTTCCATCCACTCTATTTTTATAAGAAGCTTTTATTGGTACTGTAAATTTTCCATTTCTCTCACTCACAAAAAATTCTTGTAAAGCTTCTTTATTAGATGGATTTTTTATAAATTTTTCTAATCTTTCTTTTATTTTTCCTTCACATATATCTATTCTATTTCTTATTTTTTTTAATTCTTTACTTGCTCCTGAATCTACAATACTTCCCTTAATTGATATATTTATTTCATCTTCAATAAATTCTAATGATGTTATATTTTCACCGTAAGCTGATAATGTTTCTGCATATCCTTCCTTATCTTTTATAAAGTTTTTAATCTTTCTACAACCTCTTAAAAAATCACCTATAGTAACTAATTCAGAAGGCTCTAACACTCCACCCTTATCCATTTTTTCTATTAAAGGATTAATATTAAAAACTCCTTCAAGAGGGATGTGATAAGAAGCATCTAATAATCTTCTTCCTTCTGAAGTTTCCTCAAGCCTTCTATTAACCTGTTTTATATCTGAAGAAGGTTTTAGCTTATCTATAAGCTCTTTACCCAAACTACTAACACAATAAGATTTTACTAACTCTTTTAGCTTTGTATAATTTAATTTTTCTATTGTTTTATTATTCATAATTCTTTCACAATCCTTTCTTATTGAAGGCTTGAAAGATATTGCTTACACCTAATAAAACTCTATTTTATTACATATATTAAATTCTTATAAAAAGCAGAATATTATTTTTCTCTTGATACCTTTATAGCTTTAAATCAAGAAAAAACAATATAGTTTACCCATGCAAAATAAAAAAAACTATAAGCAAACATAATTCACCTATAGTTAAAAATTCATAATTAAAATATATATTAAGAATTTCTGTGAATAGTGTTTTTCTAAGTGTAAGCCTAAGTTAATAATTTTGTGTTCAACTAATAAACATTCAAAAATACTACTTTTGAACATCAATATCTTTAAAGCACTTCTTATTATTCTTAAGACCTTTATTCAATTACTTAGTTAAAAACTACCTCACTCACAAAAATTTCTCCTTTCACTCTTAATGATATTTTTATGTTATCATATTGCAAATAAAATTACAATAAGGATTCAATCTAAAATTTTCTTGATTGATTTAAATACTTCTAAAAATATAAATATTTACAAATAATAAAATCACATATATATTTAAATAGTAAACACAATTATTTTAGGAGATGAAAATATGAATAAAAAACAAATTTTAGGATTAATAGCTGCTGCACTTGCCTTTGTTTTTGTTGGTGTATCTAGTGCAATAACTAAAAGTAAATTCCCAGAAGAAGAGGAAAAGGAAAATAAATTCTCCTCCATTTTAGAAAGTGAATTAAATTCTTCTTTAACACTTCCAGAAAATGATTATGTAGGAGTTGTAGAAGTTAGTGGAACTATTAGTGAATCTAGCGAATCTTCTATTTTTGATACTCCATCTTATGACCATCAAGGTATTTT
>JALFQD010000136.1 GCA_022785265.1 Clostridium sp.
ACCTTCTGATGCTATTTTAAGAATAAAAACTCTTCCTCTTATAGAAAAATTAGCTCTTTGGAGTACAAGAAAAGAAAAGCTTAGCTATTATAGAAAGATGGATATAGGGGATTATATAATAATTTTAGATAGAATAAAAAGCTATAAGCTTAAAGAAGAGATACAATGGAAGCTTTTAAAGGTGCCATTTGATGTAACACAAGATGAGCTTATGGAACAATTTTTATTTTATGTGGATGAACTTTTTGTTGCAAAATCAAAAACCATTTCTAAGCCTAGAATAGTAGGAGAAACATTAGATGAATTAGAGATTTATTATCAAAAAATAAATATGTATTATTCATTTAATAAAATATTTAATTTAGAATTTGAATTTCAATGGATTTATGATGAAAGAATTAAAGTTAGTGAAGAGATAAATGATATATTAAAGAGTTTATAAATTTTAAATTAATTATAGGAGTTGAAGCTATTGAATAAAAAACTGCCTTATGGTAAAAGCAACTATAAAGAATTAGTTGAGAAAAATTATTTATATGTTGATAAAACAAAATATATAGAAAAACTAGAAAATATTAATGATACATTTATATTTTTCTTAAGACCAAGAAGGTTTGGAAAAAGCCTTTTTACATCAGTCTTAGAAAACTATTATGATGCAAATAAAAAAGATGAGTTTGAAGTTTTATTTAAAGATACTTATATAGGAAAAAATCCAACACCTGAGAAGAATAATTATTATATACTTAAGTTTAATTTTTCAGGACTTATTACAGATACAAAAGAAAAGCTAGTAGATAGTTTTAATAAAACTTGTAATATGTCTTATAAAAAATTTATTGAAGATAACAATATAGATGTTGAATATGATGAAAAAGGATATCCTTCAGAGGTTTTTATGGAGTTTTTAGGTGCAATTAGAAATAAAATTGATAAGCCTCTTTATGTGATAATAGATGAATATGACCATTTTGCAAATGAACTTTTAAGCTTTAAAACAAATATGTTTTCAGATATTGTAAGTAAAACTGGTTTTGTTAGAAAATGGTATGAAGTTTTGAAAATAGGAACAGAATCAATAATTCAAAGAATTTTTGCAACAGGAGTAACTCCAATTACCTTAGATAGTCTTACCTCTGGTTTTAATATATCAACAGATATAACAAGAGATGCAAGATTTAATGAAATGATGGGTTTTACAGAGGAAGAAGTAAGAACCCTTATAAAAAGAACAATACAAGATGAAAAAAAAATAGAAAAAATTATAAAAGAAATGAAAATAAACTATAATGGATATTTATTTTCAGAGGATAGTAAAAAAACTTTATTTAATAGTGATATGGTTCTTTATTATTTAAAAAATTTTGAAGAGAGTGGAAATCCTCCTAAAGAGCTTATAGATAAAAATATAGCAAGTGATTATGCAAAGCTTGGAAGTATGTTTGAAATTAAGGATAAGAATTCAAACTATAAGGTGCTTGATTCTATTTTAAATGGGGAAAAAATAACAGCAAGTATAACAAATCAATTCAGCTTAGAGAAAGATTTTGATGAGGATGATTTTAAATCATTATTATTTTATTTAGGTCTTCTTACAGTAGATAAACCAAGAATAAGCAGAGTAATATTAAAGACACCTAACTATGTAATAAAAAGTCTCTATTTTGATTTTTTTGCAAAAAAGCTTAGAGAAAATGCAGACTATGAGTTAAGTGTATCAGAAATAAAGGAAGCCTTAGAAGATATAGCTATAGATGGAGATAATAATAACTTAGTAAAAGTAGTTGAAAAAACCTTAAATAAGTTATCTAACAGAGATTATATTACCTTTAATGAAAAGTATGTTAAGCTTATATTTTTAACCTACTGCTATTTAAGTAAGATATATTTAGTAAAATCAGAATATGAGATAGAGGATGGCTATATAGATATAGCACTTCTTAAACAAGTAAATATGAATCCTAAATACTTTGGAATAATTGAGCTTAAATATATTTCAAAATCAAAATATAAGGAAAAAGGAGAAGAAATAGTAAAGGAAAAACTAAAAGAAGCTAAAGAACAACTAGAAAAATATAAGCTTTCAAAAGAATTATCAGAAATAAAGAATTTGAAAAAATGGGCAATAGTATTTGTAAATGATAAATGCTATGCAAATGAAGAAATATAAGCTTTATTTTTTAAATGGACTGTCGCATAAAAAATTTTATAGTGAGATATAGTATATTAGCATTTTGATAGAGAACTATATATTGCTATTAATATTTCTTGAGGTGATAGTCCTTTTTAGCTTAAGAAATATTAAGTTATTGAAATTTTTCTTTCAAATAAAAAATTATTCAGAAAATATTGACAAAAATCTAAAAATGGTATATATTTAATTAACAACATTAAATATATACTATGTTAAATAAAAAGGGAGTGACTAAAGTGGGAGACAATGTTTTTAAGATAACACCTAAAATAGAAGAGTTATCACAATTGTGCAGGGAAGATGATTTAATTAATCCTGAGCTTTATCAAAAATTTGATGTAAAAAGAGGGCTTCGTGATATTAATGGAAAAGGGGTTCTTGCAGGTCTTACTAATATTTCAGATGTACATGCAAAAGACATAATTGATGGAAAGGAAGTTCCATGTCCAGGACAGCTTTATTATAGAGGATATAATGTTAAAGACTTAGTTAGTGGATTTATAAAAGAAAAAAGATTTGGCTTTGAAGAAACAACGTATCTTTTATTATTTGGAGAACTTCCTTCAGAAAGTGAATTAAAAGAATTTGATGAAATACTTAAAGAAAAAAGAACATTGCCTTCAAATTTTGTAAGAGATGTTATAATGAAGGCACCTAGTAAGGATATGATGAATACTTTATCTAGAGCAGTTTTAACCTTATATTCTTATGATGATAAAGCAGATGATACATCAATTCCAAATGTTTTAAGACAAAGCCTTAACTTAATAAGTGAATTTCCAATGCTTGCAGTATATAGCTATCAAGCTTATAATCACAGTATTAATGGAGGAAGTTTATACATTCATGCACCATCTTTAGAGCTTTCAACAGCAGAAAATATCCTTCGTATGCTTAGACCAGACAAACAATATACAGAGCTTGAAGCAAAAATATTAGACATAGCACTAGTACTTCATATGGAACATGGAGGAGGAAATAATTCTACATTTACAACTCATGTAGTTACCTCTAGTGGTACAGATACTTATTCTGCAATAGCAGCTGCCTTATGCTCATTAAAAGGACCTAAACATGGAGGTGCTAATATAAAAGTTGTTAGAATGTTTGAGGACTTAAAGAGCAAGGTTCATGACTGGGAAGATGAAGATGAAGTATCAAACTATTTAAGAAGAATACTTAAGAAAGAAGAATTTGACAAAAAAGGATTAATTTATGGAATGGGTCATGCTGTTTATTCTATTTCAGACCCAAGAGCAGAAATATTTAAGGGCTTTGTAGAAAAGCTTGCTGATGAAAAAAATCGTACAAAAGAATTTCAATTATATTCATTAGTAGAACGCTTAGCTCCTAAGATAATTGGAGAAGAAAGACACATATATAAAGGTGTAAATGCTAATGTTGATTTTTATAGCGGATTAGTGTATAGTATGCTTGACTTACCAATAGAATTATATACACCAATGTTTGCAACTGCTCGTATAGTAGGCTGGAGTGCTCATAGAATAGAAGAATTAATTAATGTAGATAAAATAATAAGACCAGCATATAAGCCAGTAGCAGAAAATAGAGAATATATAAATTTAAGTAATAGATAATAAAAATGGGGGACACACTAATGGTCGAAGATAGTGAAGAATTAATAAAACTTTTTTATGAATCAATTAATAAAATGAGAAGTACAATTATAAAATTTCAACCTATGAAGGAAATTTCCATGGGAGAATATACTTTGCTAAA
>JALFQD010000210.1 GCA_022785265.1 Clostridium sp.
CTTTGTCTTGCCATTAGTTTTCTCCTTTTTACTTTCTAAATACTTTTCTAAGCCACGTCTTCTAAGCTTACATGCAGGACATTCTCCACAACCATCTCCAATTATTCCATTGTAGCAAGTAAGGGTTTTTTCTCTTACATAGTCAAGCTTTCCAAATTCATCTGCCATTTTCCATGTCTCTGCTTTGTCTATCCACATAAGAGGCGTATGTACTACAAATTCATAGTCCATAGCAAGGTTTAATGTTACATTTAAAGATTTTATAAATACATCTCTACAATCTGGATATCCACTAAAATCAGTTTCACATACACCTGTTACTATATGTCTTGCACCTTTAACCTTTGCTAAAACTGCTGCAAAAGTCAAAAATAGCATATTACGTCCCTCTACAAAAGTTGAAGGAAGTCCTCCATTTTCTCCAGCTTTAACTTCTATATCATCACGAGTTAGAGCATTTGGTGCAAGCTGATTTAAAAGCTCCATATCAAGTACATGATGTTCAACTCCTAAATCCTTGGCTATATTTTTTGCACACTCAATTTCAAGCTTATGTCTTTGATTATAATTAAAAGTTACTGCTATAACTTTGTCAAATTTTTTTAAAGCCCATAATAAACAAGTTGTAGAGTCTTGACCACCACTAAAAACTACTACAGCATTATTATTTTTATCCATAAAAATTCCTCCTAAGTAAATCCTAATCTCTCATTAGTAAAATTGCTTCTTGTCTTAACATTGAGTCCTCTTCAAACTTTCCTGTAAAGGTAGTTGTTGTTGTCAATGTTCCTGGCTTTTTTATTCCTCTTGCAGTCATACAACTATGTTCTCCTGTAATTAAAACTGCTATGTCTTTAGTTTCTGTAATCATTGAAACTATTTCTGAAATATCACTTCCTATACGTTCTTGAAGTTGAAGTCTTTTTCCTACCATATCTGCAATTCTTGCTATTTTGCTTAATCCTATTATTTTCTCCTTAGGAATATATGCAACAGAAACCTTCATATTATACATAAGTGCTAAATGATGCTCACAATAGCTATGTATTGGAATATTTTTTACTACTACCATATTTTTATGTGTTTCTATGTAATCTTCCTCTTCAAAAGTTGTTCCAAACATCTCTGCTATTTCCTCATTTGTATGAGTCATTCCCTCAAATACTTCGCTATACATCTTTGCAACTCTTTTAGGCGTGTCTTTTAAGCCTTCTCTATTAGGGTCATCTCCTAATGCTATTAATATTTCTCTTATACATTCTTGTATTTTTTCAGTATCTATCTGTTTTTTCATTCTTCTTTAAACACCTCTTGCATCTTTATTCCATACAATTTTGTGAAGTTGAACTTGAAACCTTACTTTATTTAAATTCTTTTCCTTCATAAATTCAACAACATCCTTTAGTTCTATTTTTCCAAATACTGGACTAAAATAAACTAAACATCTTTTATCTAAATCATATTCTTTTATAATATCATACGCAACCCTTAAGTCTTCCATATTTTCTAAAACAAATTTATATACATCTTTATTTTCAACTATTTTTAAGTTGTTTTTATTCATTTTATTAGTCATTTTACTACTTGGAAGCTTATAATCCAATATATAAACTATATTTTTATATTTTTTCTTAAAAGGTTCTATATCAACTGAGCCATTAGTTTCTATGTGAACCTTAAGATTTTCATCTTTATCTAAAAGTTCTAAAAGTTTTTCTATTCCATTTTGAATTAATGGTTCTCCACCTGTTAGTGTAACATTTATAGCATTATTTTTCTTTATATATTCATATATTTCTTCTGCACTTAAAACCTCTTTTATGCTCTCTTTTTCAAAAGAATAAGTGGTATCACACCAAGAGCATCTTAAGTTACATCCTTGAAACCTTATAAATGTAGCAAGCTCTCCTGCTGTTGGTCCTTCTCCATCTATTGATAGAAACCTTTCTATTATATTAAACATTTTTAATCCTCCGTATATATACAACTATTGTTTGGAGTTTCAAATAATTCTACCTCATATACATTAAGACCCTTTGCCTTTAATTGATTAAAAATATCTCTAGACATTTCCTCTGCTGTTGGTCTATATGGTACAAATATTATTTTAAAATCATTTTGAAGTTCTTTTAATTTTTCTGCTAAAAACTTTCCCTCTTCATTTTCTTCTATAATAAATTTATGGTCATACTTTTCTGCTATCTCTTTTAATGCAGTTTTAAAATTTCCAAAATCATCTACCATTCCTCTTAATTGTCCTTCTTTATGAAGAACTTCTGATTTTATTTTTGCTATAAGTTTATATCTATGACCATGAATATTAGAACA
>JALFQD010000295.1 GCA_022785265.1 Clostridium sp.
GCTGCTGAATTACAAGCTTCAGCTATAATTTCATCAACTCAAAGTGGTGCAACTGCTCAAAGATTATCTCAATGCAGACCAGAATGTCCAATCGTTGCTGTTACACCATGTGAAAAAGTTGCTAAGAAATTAGTATTCTCATGGGGTGTATATCCAATCGTTGCAGAAAAGATGGAATCTACAGACGAAATGATGGAAAAGGCTGTTACAATAGCAGAAGAAGCTGGATTCGTTAAGAAGGGTGATACAGTAGTTATGGCTGCTGGAGTTCCAGTTGCTAAGGGTGCTACTAACTTAATGAAGGTTAGCGTAGTAGAATAATATATTTCATTCACATATAAAAAGAAGGCTTTTAAGAGCCTTCTTTTTATACTATCAGGAAATTATATATTTTGAAAACTGTGGATAACTTGCTAAGTTAATGATAAAGCTTAATAAAAGAAACAAGTTTAAGAATTTCCTTTGCTTTAATATTATATTTCTTCTAAAAGGTAATCTATTAATTTAATAATTTTTATGCCATCTTGAGTTATTGGATTGTTACATTCACCAGCAATCACTATTTTTTCATAATTATCACGAATTTGACGAAGTGGTGCCAATTCTCTTTCACGAGTAGACTCCGCATTCATAGATTCAGTTACCTGAATATATATCTTTTCATTTGCATTAGTAGCAATAAAATCAACTTCCTTGTTACCAATTTTCCCAATCGCCACATCATAACCTCTGCGTAGTAGTTCAAAATAGACTATATTTTCTATGCAATGCCCAGTATCCATATCTCTAAATCCAAGAAGATAATTCCTCAAGCCTATGTCAACAATGTAGTATTTGCCAAGGGTTTTAAGATATTCTTTTCCTTTAATGTCAAAACGTTTGATTTCATAGAATATATAGCTTTCAAGCAATGCACCTATATAAGCTTGTAGGGTTTGTATAGTAGGTTTTCCATTTCTTTTATTTGTATCAATTAATTTTTCATTAATTAATGTATTACTCATTGATGTTATAGATGTACTGTTTCCAATATTATCTGCAAGGAACATGATGATTTTGCGTAGTAAATCAGGATCTGTAAGCTGTCTTTGTCCACGTCTTCTTTCACGCTCTAGAATATCCCTTACAACTACTGTTGAATAAATACCATCTAAAAGTGTTAAGGCTTTATCTATATCAAGACCAACATCTGCAATACCTGGCATACCACCAAAACGCATATATGCTTCAAACAGTTCACTTGGTTCAAAGCTTTCTCCATCTTTAAAGATTCGTTTTCGCATACCACCAGCTGGACTTTTGCTTTCTTTAATTTCATAACCATAAAAATTTATAAATTCTCTAAAAGATAATGGTAACATTTTAATTTCTACACATCTTCCAGCTAAATAAGTAGCATATTCAGAAGATAAAAGATATGCATTAGAACCTGTAACATAAATGTCACAATCAAAATCTATTCTAAATGAATTAATAGCATCCTGCCAATCAGGAACTCTTTGAATTTCATCAAAAAAAAGATATGCTTTTTTATCTTTTGGCAGTTTATTTTTTACATATTCATAAATATCTTCTGTAGTCATTTTCCTAAAATTCATAGATTCGAAGTTCATCTCGATAATTTGTTCATCCAAAATACCATTTTCTTTTAGATATTTTACCATAAGTTTCATTAGACTTGATTTTCCACATCTACGAATTCCTGTAATTACCTTGACGGGTTCTGTGTCTTTAAATGCAATCAATTTTTTTAAATATAAATCTCTGTTTCTTAAAGTAGATTCTTTTTTTAACATAATGGCACCTCCTTTATAATAGTAACATAAAAAATAAAATATTTAAAGTTTGTGTTATTAATGTTTAAAAAATTTTTATATTTTAAAGTTTATGTTATTGATATTCAAAAACTTTTTAAATTTTAAAATTTATAACATAATTAAATCAAATTTTTCCTATAAAAAATTATATTAGTTGTTGATATGTAACTTGTTAAATTTAATAAAAGAAACAAGTTTAGAAATTTAAAAAAATATGTATATAAATATGTATATATTAAAAAAAATAAGTTATAATTAATATATGGGATTAAGTGGCAACTGATTCTGTACTAGCATCCGAAAGGGTGCTTTTTATTTTAAAATTTTTTCTATTTCCTAATTGTAAAATTATTAGAATATTTTTGTACTATTTATTTTTCGAAAAAACTGCAAAATAAATATAAAATATTGATTTTTAAGCATAATAAACATATAATTATAATATAATTTTGCAAATAAAATGCAGAATGGAGGTTCTAAGATGTTACTTGAATTTAAAACTAAAAATTATAAGTCTTTTGTAGAAGAAACAAAGTTTTCTATGCTTGCAGCACCAAAACAAAAAGGGCTTGATTATAGCTTATGTGAAGAAAAAATAAAAGGAAAAAAACTTAAGGGTCTTTGCTCTTCAGTGATTTATGGACCTAATGCAGCAGGTAAAACCAATATAATTGGAGCAATGGATGTATTTCGTGCTATTGTGTTAAGAGGAAATATTAGAAATTCAGAAGAAAAGACATCTCCAAATCCAGCATCTACTACTTTAGAGTTAATTCCAAATAATAGCTTTACAACACCTCAGCCAGTTGAATTTTCAGTAGATTTTTTTGAAAATGGTTTTCGTATTGAATATAGTATTAGTGTTGACTTAGGAACATTTCTTGATAGTAAATACCAAAGAAAAATTTTATCTGAAGAACTGTTGGTTAATGGTGATATGATATTTTGCAGAACAGAAGATTTGTCTTTGGGAAATTTAAAAATTATAAAAGACTATCTTTATGATTCTATTAAGCATAATATTAGTGGTGCAATGGATATTGCAAAAAATAGTTTAAACCAAGAAGAACTTTTTTTAACTAATGGTTTTAAATTGATTTTTTCTCAAAAATTTGTAAAATTAATAACAGAATGGTTTACAAATAAATTTATGGTTATTTATCGTGCAGATTCTATGCAACTTATAAAGAGATTCGCAGACCCTCAGAAAAAAACAATATATATAGAAAAAACAACGGATAAAGCAGCTAGACTATTTGGTATCAATTCTAATGCAGTGGGGTATGTTGTTAGTGATGATGATTCCGAGGCAAAATTATGTTCTATATTTAAAAATGTTAAGGATAAGAAAAGTGCAGCAATGGCAGCAGAACTTTTTGAATCTTATGGAACAATTCGATTCATTAATATATTTCCTTTAGTAATACGTGCAATTCAAACAGGAGGAACATTAGTAGTTGATGAATTTGATGCTTCTATTCATCCAATGGCACTTATGAGCATCATCAATGTTTTTCATAATGATGATTTGAACATTTATCATGCACAATTAATTTTTAATACACATAATCCAATTTTTCTTAATTCAAATATTTTTAGGAGAGATGAAATTAAATTTGTAGAGCGAGATGATGATAGTCATTATAGTACACTATATGCCTTATCGGATTTTGGAACAACTGGAGAAAAAGGTGTTCGTAAACATGAGGATTATATGAAAAACTATTTTGTAAGTCAGTATGGAGCTATTAAGGATATTGATTTCACACCAATATTTGAAGAAATTCTTACATCTAAAGGTGAGGTATGATTTATGGCAAAAAGAAAATCAACAAAAAAATATTACTTTAGTGTAGAAGGAGAAACTGAGCAATGGTATCTCAAATGGTTACAAGATAGAATTAATGAAACAGAAAAATCAGTATATAAAGTATCTTTTGATTGTTCAGTACAAAAAAATCCACTTAAAAGAGCAAAATCATTAGTAGTTACGGGAAAGACAGAGGTATGGCATTTATCTGATTATGAAAGTGATGAACAAATTCATGTTAATCAGTTTAAAGAAACTATGGATAATATGAAAGCAGCTAATTTATTAGGAAAGCAGTTAAAATACAAGTTTGGATATAGCAATTTTACATTTGATTTATGGATTATACTGCATATGGCTGATTGTAATACTCCTGTTTCTCATAGAAAGAATTATCTTAAATTCATTAATCGTTCCTATGATGAGTATTTCGAAAGTATGGATGAATATAAGCGTGAAGCAAATTTCAAGCGTTGTCTTAATAAGCTAAAGTTATCCAATGTGAGTGATGCCATAAATCGAGCAAAGACAATTATGAATAAAAATGAAAAGAATGGATATGTCTTACAACAATATAAAGGTTATAAGTATTACAAGGAAAATCCATCTCTTGCAATTTGGGAAATAATTGAAAAAATATTGAGAGATTGTGAATTAATTTTTGAATAAATGCGTATATTCGTACACAAATATTTAAACATGGAGAACAAATAAATGGTAGAAAAAAATAAAGAATATATTCTAGATATAATATCTCAAGGGTATGAAGGAGAAGGAATAGCTAAAATTGATGGATATCCAATTTTTATAGAAGGAACACTTCAAGGAGAAAAAGTAAAAGTTAAGATAGTAAAAGTTAAAAAAAGCTATGCTTATGGAAAGCTATTAGAGATAATTGAAAAATCAGAAGGAAGAGAAGAACCTAAGTGTAGCAATTATAAAAGATGTGGAGGATGCTCTATTCAGCATATGAATTATAAAAAACAATTAGATTTTAAATGGAACAGGGTAAAGGACTGCATATCTAAAATAGGAGGAATTTCAGAAGAAATAGTAGAATATCCCATAGGAATGAGTGAAAATCCTTATAGATATAGAAATAAAGTTCAGCTTCCAATAGGAAAAGTTAATGGTGAGATTGTTATAGGGTTTTATGCACCAAGAAGTCATAACATAATAAATATAGATAGCTGTTTAATTCAAGATGAAGTAGCAGATAAGGTCGCTAAATTAACTAAAGAATGGATAAATAAATATAAAATAGAACCTTCAACAATAGATGGAGAATTTAATCCAAAAGGAATTTTAAGGCACATAATGATACGTAAAGCCTTTAAAACAGGAGAAGTAATGGTAGTATTAGTAGCTACAAAAGAAAAAGTTCCTTTTATAGATGAATTTAAGAAAATAATAATTGAAAATATAGAAGGAATAAAAAGCATAGTTCTTAATGTAAATCCTAAAAATACTAATGTTATTTTAGGAGAAAAATGTATAACCTTATATGGAGAAGATATTATACAAGATTATATAGGAAACTTTAAATTCAATATATCACCCTTATCATTCTTTCAGGTAAATCCAAAACAAACAGAAATTCTTTATAATAAAGCATTAGAATATGCAAACCTAACAGGAAAAGAAACTGTCTTTGATGCTTATTGTGGAACAGGAACAATAACACTATTTTTATCACAAAAAGCCAAAAAAGTTTATGGGGTAGAAATAATAGAACCTGCAATTATAAATGCAAAAGAAAATGCAAGAATAAATAATGTGGATAATGCAGAATTCTTTGTGGGTAAATCAGAAGAAATAATTCCACAACTTATAAATAAAGGAATTAAAGCAGAGATAATAGTAGTAGACCCACCAAGAAAAGGCTGTGATATAAAATTACTAGATGCAATAGGAGAAAAAAAGCCAGAAAAAATAGTTTATGTATCATGTGACCCTAGTACATTAGCAAGAGATTTAAAAATATTAGAAGAAAAAGG
>JALFQD010000319.1 GCA_022785265.1 Clostridium sp.
TCATCAGGAAAACCAGCCATTGGAGTTGGTGCAGGTAATACTCCAGCAATAATAGATGAAACTGCTCATATAAAAATGGCAGTAAATTCTATACTTCTTTCAAAAACTTTTGATAATGGGGTTGTATGTGCGTCAGAGCAAAGTATAATTGTTATGGATTCTGTATATGACAAGGTAAGAAGAGAAATCCTTGAAAGAGGAGGCTATATTTTAAATGAACAAGAAAAAGATAAGCTTAGAAAAACTATTTTAACTGAAAGTGGAACTTTAAATTCTGAGATTGTAGGGCAATCAGCTTATAATATTGGAAAACTTGCAGGAATTAATGTGCCAGAAACTTCAAAAGTTTTAATTGGAGAAGTGGAATCTGTAGAACTAGAAGAGGCTTTTGCTCATGAAAAATTATCTCCAATACTTGCTATGTATAAAGTTAGTAGCTTTGATGAAGCTTTAGAAAAGGCCAGTAGATTAATTGAACTTGGAGGATTTGGTCACACATCAATTTTATATACAAACCAAATAAAATCTAAAGATAGAATAGCTAAGTTTGGAGAAACTATGAAAACTGCAAGAACATTAATAAATATGCCAGCTTCTCAAGGAGCTATAGGTGATATTTATAATTTTAAGCTTGCACCATCTTTAACTTTAGGTTGTGGTTCGTGGGGTGGAAATTCAATTTCAGAAAATGTAGGTCCAAAGCATTTATTAAATATAAAAACAGTAGCAGAAAGGAGAGAAAATATGCTTTGGTTTAGAGTTCCTGAAAAAACTTATTTTAAATATGGATGTCTTCCAGTAGCTTTAAAAGAATTAAAGGATATGAATAAGAAAAAAGCCTTTATAGTTACAGATAAGGTTTTATTTGATTTAGGTTATACCCACAAAGTAACTGATATTTTAGAAGAATGTAACATAGATTTTGAAATATTTTATGATGTTGCACCAGACCCTACCTTAAAAACTGCAAGAAGTGGAAAGAAGGCTATGATGAGTTTTGAACCTGATGTAATAATTGCAATTGGAGGAGGTTCTCCAATGGATGCTGCTAAAATTATGTGGGTTATGTATGAGCATCCAGAGGTTAAATTTGAAGATTTAGCTATGAGATTTATGGATATAAGAAAAAGGGTTTATAAGTTCCCAGAGTTAGGAAAAAAAGCTATGCTGGTTGCAATTCCAACTTCAGCAGGAACAGGCTCTGAGGTAACTCCATTTTCAGTAATAACCGATGAAGAAACAGGAATAAAATATCCTTTAGCAGATTATGAATTAACTCCAGATATGGCAATTGTAGATGCTGAACTTATGATGAGTATGCCAAAGGGTCTTACTGCAGCTTCAGGAATAGATGCTCTTGTTCATGCAATAGAAGCTTATGTATCAGTTATGGCTTCAGAGTATACAAATGGCTTAGCCCTTGAATCTATAAGACTTATATTTAAATATCTTCCACAAGCTTATGAAGAAGGAACAACAAATGTTAAAGCAAGAGAAAAGATGGCACATGCCTCTTCAATGGCAGGAATGGCCTTTGCAAATGCATTTTTAGGAATATGTCATTCTATGGCTCATAAATTAGGAGCTTTTCATCATCTTCCACATGGAATAGCAAATGCACTTCTTATTGATGAAGTAATAAGATATAATGCAACAGATGCTCCAAGAAAGCAAGCTGCTTTTCCACAATATAAATATCCAAATGCAGGATGGAGATATGCAAGAATTTCTGATTATTTAAATTTAGGTGGAAGTAGTGAAGAAGAAAAGGTAGAGCTTTTAATTAAAGAAATAGATAATCTTAAGAAAAAGATTGGAATATTAGATACTATCTCTGATTATGGAATAACTGAAGATAAATTTAATGAAACCTTAGATGAAATGGTAGAGCAAGCATTTGATGACCAATGTACATCTGCAAATCCAAGATATCCATTAATGAGCGAAATAAAAGAAATGTATTTAAAAGCATATAAATAAAAGTGTTTTTGAAAAAATATATAAACAAAGATTTGATTTTCTTCCAAAAGAATTAAAAACCATATATACTATAGTTATAGGTTTTTTAGGAGGATAAAATTATGAAAATAGCATTAATAGCCCATGATAAGAAAAAAGATGAAATGATTGAATTTGCAAAAAAACATAAGGAAACTTTAGCTAAATATGAACTTATTGCTACAGGAACAACAGGCCTTAAAATTTCTGAAGCAACTGGACTTGAAGTAAAAAGATATCTTTCAGGACCATATGGTGGTGACCAACAGATTGGAGGAAGAATTGCAGAAGGAAAGGTAAGTCTAGTAATTTTCTTTAGAGATCCTTTAACTGCTCAGCCTCATGAACCAGATGTATCTGCACTTTTAAGAGTATGTGATGTTCATAAGGTTCCATGTGTTACTAACATATCATCTGCAGAACTTATAATAAAAGCTTTTTAATGACTTAAAGTTTTATATTAATAGAAGAAAGTTCTGCATAGGTAGTTAGCAGTCATCAAATATATACTTTATGTTAATAAAGCTGTTTCAATGAGTAATATTCTTAATGAAACAGCTTTTATTTTAAAGAAGTGTTGTATAAAATTTTTATTTATATGAAATACTAAGTTTTATTAAGTAAGGAAAGTGATAA
>JALFQD010000380.1 GCA_022785265.1 Clostridium sp.
AAATGAGAGAGGTCCTTATATCTCATATAGAGGAATAGATAATAAAACTTATTATTTATTAACTCCAGAAGGATATTATTATAATTTTAGTGGATGTGGAAATACTCTTAACTGTAATAATTCAATTGTAAGAAATACTATATTAGATTGTTTAAGATATTGGGTATCTGAATATCATATAGATGGCTTTAGATTTGATTTAGCATCTATTTTATCAAGAGACCAAAATGGAGCTCCAATGTCAAATCCACCATTATTAGAGGTGTTAGCTCACGATGCTATATTATCTAAATGTAAGCTTATTGCAGAAGCGTGGGACGCAGGTGGATTATATCAAGTAGGAAATTTCCCATCATGGGGACGTTGGGCTGAATGGAATGGAAAGTTTAGAGATACAATAAGAAAGTTTGTAAAAGGCGATGGTTATGAAGCATCAAATGTAATGAAGAGAATAGAAGGTTCAGAGGATTTATATCATAATAGAACATCAAATGCATCTATAAACTTTATAACATGTCATGATGGATTCACTCTTTATGATTTGGTTTCATATAATGAAAAACATAACATTGAAAATGGTGAAGAAAATAGAGATGGCTGTAATGACAATCATAGTTGGAATTGTGGCTATGAAGGTGAATGTACAGATATTGGAGTAAATGCACTAAGAAGAAAACAAATTAAAAACATAATAACATTGCTTTTAATAAGCAGAGGAATACCAATGATACTTTCAGGTGATGAATTCTGTAATACTCAGTTTGGAAATAACAATGCGTATTGCCAAGATAATGAAATTTCATGGCTTGATTGGGATAGATTAAAAAAGAATGAAGATATATTTAAGTATTTTAAGAAGATGATAGCGTTTAGAAAATCTCATCCAGTTTTGAGAAACTGTACTTTTGACAAGGGTTATAATAAAACAGGATATCCAGAAGTTTCATGGCATGGAGAAGAACCATGGAATTTAAAAAATGTTGATAATACTTTATGGTTCGCTATTATGTTTGCAGAAGAAAAAGAAAAGTATAATGTAGAATGCGATTCTTATATATACATAGCTATAAATATGCATTGGGAACCTCATGGATTTACACTTCCTGATATTCCAAGAGATAAAAAATGGTATATGTTTGCTAATACAAATTTTGATGAAAAGATTAATAATTTTGAAGAAAAAGAAAATATTTTACTAAGTAATCAAAAAAATATATTGGTTTCAGAAAGAAGTATTATAATACTTGTTGGAAGATAATTTAAAATGGAGGGGGTTACTATGAAATGGTTAAAGAGAGAAGCCACATTGAACAATTTAAATCCAATGATAGATGATGTTCTAAAGGGTGTAGGTAAAAGTATTGAATTAAGTAAGAAAAAATATATGGAAATAAGGCTTATTTGTGAAGAGGTTCTATTAAATATAATAAGCTATTCATATCCAAATGGAAAAGGAGAGATGATTGCAGGGTACGAGTTTAAAAGTGATGAAGATTGCATTATACTAAAGCTTTGTGATTATGGAAAAGAATTTAATATAATGAATGAGAAAGAACCTGATATAACGCTAAATATTATGGAAAGAGATATTGGTGGTTTAGGAATATTATTAATAAAAAGAGTATCAGATTCAGTAGAATATGAGAGAAAAGAAAATATGAATATATTAACTGTAAAAAAGTATTGCAGTTAATATAAGAGAGGTAATAATTTGAGAGAAGTTTTTAAAGTATTTACTGAAAAAAATCAATTTAAAAGATTTATAGGTCTCACAGTTCTACTATTTTTGGTATCAATTCCATATAAAAAAGTAATTATGATGATACCAATGACAACAAAAATAATGCCATTAAACTGCATATCTCCAGTTATAGGAATGTTTTTTGGACCTATAGGAGCATGGGCAATGGCTTTTGGAAATCTTGCAGCAGAAATTGTTATTGTAGGAAAGTTTAATTATAAAGTTTTATTACTAGCTTTTTCTGTACAATTTTTCTACACATACATACCATATAAAATGTGGTATACTGTAGCTGTAGAAGAAAAATGTGAATTTCCAAGCTTAGAAGATGTTAAGTCTATATCAAAATATATTTATATTACATTTATTAACTCAGTAATAACAGTATTGCTTTTAGAATTATCATATAGGCTTTGTGGAATTGTTGAAATAAACTTAAGAAGTTTATTTATGTTAACATTTAATACCTTTAGTTTTCCTATAATAGTTGGTGTTCCATTGATGATAATACTATCTGCTACGAGAGTTAAAAGATATATTCCTAAAGCTCAAAAAAGTGATATTCCTATAGAAAAATATACAAATCTTATACATTTAACAATAGTTTTAGGGGTATGTAATTTATTTTATTGTGAAAATTATGGATATGGAGATAATAAAATTACAATATTGCTTTTATTATTTGCTATACACAGTCTTCTTTTAGTATATGTAATGCTACCAATATCTAAAACTGTTAATTTAGATAAAAAGACAAGCTTTAACAATAGAGTTTCTATGAAAGGTAAAACAACCATAGCATTCTTAATAATTGGAATTGTGTTTATTGTTTTTATAGCTATAGCTATGTGTGTGGTTTTAAAAATATTACATTACAATGATTCATCAATATTTAATTTGCTTTGTATTATGATAGGAGTATGTACAGTATTTGTGTTTATAGTTACTTTATTAGCTCTTAACTATATGGAAAATAAGATGACAATTCCACTTGAAACTTTATTTAATGCAGTAAAGTTAACTTCAAACATGGGAGATGACTATGACACTGAAGAAGAGATAAAGGCAATAGAGTTATGTAGATATATTAAGACAGGAAATGAAATTGAAGAACTTGCTATAGCATTTTCAAATATGATAGATAAGGTTAATAGATATTGTAAAAACCTTGCTATCATAACAGAAGAAAGAAGAAGGGGAATAGTAGAGCTTTCTTTAGCAGTAAAGATACAAGAATCTATACTTCCAAGAGAGTTTCCAGCTTTTCCAGAAAGAACAGATTTTGAAATATTTGCAGATATGACCCCAGCAAAGGATTTAGGAGGAGATTTTTATGATTTCTTCTTAATTGATGAGAATAAATTGTGTTTTGTAGTTGCAGATGTATCAGGCAAAGGTATACCTGCTGCACTTTTTATGATGAGTGCAAGAACAATAATAAAAAATCTTGTATTAATAACTTCAGATGTTTTAGAAATTATATCAGAATTAAATAATCAGCTTAATCAGGGAAATGAAACATATATGTTTGTTTCAGCCTTCTTATCAATAATAGATTTAAAAACAGGTGTTATGACTTTTGTAAGTGCAGGACATAATCCTCCTCTTATGAAGAGAAAAGATGAAGGTTTTAAATATATGCAAGTAAAAAATAATTGCATATTAGGAATAGAACAAAATGTAAATTTTGAGAAACAAGAGCTTCAGCTTGAAGAAGATGATGTTATATTTGTTTATACAGATGGAGTAACAGAAGCAAGAAATGATGAAAAATTATATGGAACAGTTAGATTAGAAAATACTTTAAATGAAAAGTATAATGGGAATATATATGAGATAGTACCTGAAATAAGAAATAGTATTGAGAAATTTTCAGAAGAAAAGCCTCAAAGTGATGATATAACAATGCTTGTATTTAAGTATAATAAATAATTGTTTTTTTAATACTGTATAAAAATAGTAGATTCCTTTTTATAAAATAAGGAGTCTATTTTTTATTTTTAAATAACTTATTAATATGCGAAAAAATGTTATTTATAAAAAAGCTGTTACATTAAAAAGTTAAATGCAACAGCCAAATAAAAATTATTCTATTTCACCAATAAGAGAAAAAGGTTGAGCTCTATTAATTTTTACATTAACAAGTTTTCCTATAAGATTCTTATCTTCACAAGAGAAGTTTACAAGCCTTCCATTTCTTGTTCTGCCCATAAGCTTAGTTTCATCAGTTTTGCTTGGACCTTCTACAAGAACTTCAACAGTTTTTCCTTCATAAAATTTATTTCCTCTTATTACATTTTCATTAACAGCTTCAACTAATCTATTAAATCTTTCATGTTTTATGTCTTCAGGAATTTGGTTTTCCATTTTATCAGCAGGAGTGTGATTTCTTCTTGAATAAATGAAAGTAAAAGCAGAGTCATACTTAACCTCTTTAACTAAGTCTATAGTATCTTGTATATCTTCTTCACTTTCACCAGGGAAACCTACAATTATATCAGTTGTAATTGAGCATCCTGGAATTTCTTCTTTTATTTTATTTACAAGATTTAAATATGTAGCTCTATCATAATGTCTATTCATAGCCTTAAGCATTGTATCAGAGCCACTTTGCACAGGAAGGTGAATTTGTTCACATACCTTATCACATTCTTTTACAGCCATAATAACTTCTTCTGTTAAATCCTTAGGGTGAGAAGACATAAATCTTATTCTTTCAAGTCCTTCAATTTCATTAACCTTTCTAAGAAGCTTAGCAAAGTTAATATCTTCTTCAAGTCCTTTTCCATAAGAGTTAACATTTTGACCAAGTAAAGTTACTTCTTTATATCCTTTAGAAACTAAATCCTTAATTTCATTTAAGATATCTTCAGACTTTCTGCTTCTTTCCCTTCCTCTTACATAAGGAACAACACAATATGTACAGAAATTATTGCAACCATACATTATAGTAACAAAAGCCTTTATAGAACTTTCTCTATCTATTGGAATTCCCTCAACAATTTTAGTTTCCTTATCTAATATTTCCTTAACCTGAACACCTTCAGTTTTAACTCTATTTAAATATTCTGGGAACTTATAAGCATTGTGAGTTCCAAATATAATATCAACATAAGGGAAAGTTTTTAAAATCTTATCTGCCATACCTTCTTGTTGCATCATACAACCACATATAGCAATTACAAGATTAGGATTTCTTTTCTTAACCTTTTTAAGCTCTCCTAAATTACCATAAACTCTATTTTCAGCATTTTCTCTTACACAACATGTATTAAATATTATAATAGAAGCTTCATCTCTATTTTCAGTCTTTTCATACCCCATAGATTTAAGCATTCCAGACATTCTTTCTGAATCTTCTTCATTCATTTGGCATCCATAAGTGACTATATGATAAGTTTTATTGTCATCATGATTTATTATTTTTTTCTTCATTTTTAACTCCTTTTATTTAAAATTCTTAATACATTATAGCATAAGAATTTTATTTATAGGTATTAGTATTCTCAAAATTCATCTCTAATGTATTAAGAAGTATAAATTTTCATTATTAATTCTTAAGTTTAATGAACAGAATAGCAATTCATCTTGGTATCTTAGCTTTATCATCTCATTAACCCCACTTTTTTAATTTCATAAGTTAAAATTTCTTCTTTAGTATTTCCAAACCCTAATTCACGATTTTTGTCATTTCTATGAAGCATACGATAACATTTAAAGGCATCATTAATATCATCAAAAACTTCAATTATTGCTACATCTTCAACAATTAAATTATTATTTTCTTCGTGTTGCTTTAGACTTTCAAAAACAACCCATTTATTTGGATAAGATTTTCTAACATCTTTCCATAACATAAAACTCACTTCCTTTAACTTTTTTATTTGAAATTATTATTTTATTTACATTCATTAGTATAATAAATTTTATCTCTTACTAAATTACTATAATTTTTTAAATATATTATAACATAAGAATTATTATAATTAAACATATCTAAAAATCATAAAAATAGCTAATAAATAAATAGCTGAAATATTGATTTATAGAGGGCTTGGTGTTATTCTAATGATAAGATATTTACTTTAATAAAAAAGTCTTTTTTAAGGAGGAGTTTTGTGAAAAAGAAAAATTATTTTTTGATTGGAGCAGTGTTTTTAATAGGTATAGCTGTAGGAAATTTTTTGAATTTAGGAAATAGTGCTAAAGCTAGTGACTCTGATATGATTCAGCTTGAAAAAACCTTTGGAGTAGAATTTTTAATTAATTCTGGAGAAGCAAAAGCATTAAGATATCAAGCTTATAACATAGCAATAGAAAGGCTTGAAGTTTTAAAGAAAGAGCATGAAGGAGAGGAAAATTTAACTGTTATTTTAGATATAGATGAAACAGTATTAAAAAATTATTATTATTTAGCTCAACAATTTTTAGGAAAAGAAGAATATAAGAATATGAGCTTTTCTAGTTGGGTTAAAGAAGAAAGAGGAACCATTATTGAAGGAGCAAAAGAATTTTTAGATAAAGCAAAGGAACTTAACATAGAGGTATATTATATAACAAATAGAGCATCAAAAACTAAGGAAGCTACAATAAATAATTTAACAAAGCTAAATCTTCCATATGCAGATGAGGAGCATATACTTTTAAAAGAGAGTAGTTCATCAAAAGAGGAAAGAGTA
>JALFQD010000005.1 GCA_022785265.1 Clostridium sp.
CTCCAATAGTAAATGGAACAGGATTTGTTTTTAAAGAGGTTCAAATATCAGAAGAAAAAAGGTTAGATGTAGTAATAACCTATAATAATCATAAATATATAATAGAGCTTAAAATATGGCGTGGAGAAGAATATCATGAAAGAGGTTTAAAGCAACTAGCAGATTATCTTGATATAAATAATCAAAACAAAGGATATTTATTAGTATTTAACTTTAACAAAAATAAAGAATATAAAAAAGAAGAATTAATTGTTGAAGGTAAGGAAATATTTGAAGTATTTGTATAGTAAAAAAATAGAAAATAAATAGACAAAAACAAATAAAATATGATAAAATATAAACATCAAGTGAAGAAAAAAAATCTGCGCAACCCCAAAAACCCCTAAAAAAGGGGGAGGTTGCGTAAAAGAATAAAAACTTGAGAAAATGGCTTAAACACTAGCTTTTAGAGAATTTTTAAAAAATACGCAACCTAAAAATATACCCTATTTTTAAAGAAAAATTAAAAACCAAAAGGGGGTTGCGTAAAATGTTAAAATTAGCCCGCATGAATACTAGGTTTCAAAGGGGTGCTGTGGAAATTAAATTAGACCTGATTAAGGGATTGTCACAGATACTATCTCATTGTTAAATAATAAATCAATTGGAGGCGTGGAAATTAAATTAGACCTGATTAAGGGATTGTCACATCCTGCATTGAAGTCAGATGGTCCTTGTAGTTCATCGTGTGGAAATTAAATTAGACCTGATTAAGGGATTGTCACATACTATCTTTGCATCAACAATCATATCTTTTAAAATATTCGTGGAAATTAAATTAGACCTGATTAAGGGATTGTCACACAAATACATCAACTTTCATTTCATAATCATTAATCCGTGGAAATTAAATTAGACCTGATTAAGGAATTTTTGTTTAATTATATTAGAATGTATTATAGTGTAGTAAATTTTATAGAGATTATATGTAATTGAGTTGGATGCTTCATAGATTTTCTAGTATCTTAAGAAAATAATAACAATCACACTTCGTATGATAATTATTATTATGATTTTAATATCTGTAAGCATCCTAATAAGATAAAGGAAAATCAGCACTCACTATAAAAAGGAGGAAATTATGTCAAAAGTATCAAAATCTAAATTATCAAAGTATTTAGAAAAACATCCTGAAAAAAATATAAATTTAGAAGAAGTAAAAGAGTATTGTGAACCTTTAGATGACGAAATAGAGAAAATGAAAGATTTTTTATTAGGTCCTAGTGAATCAAATGAATATGAATTGTGTGAATTTATTCCTAAAGGACATATTAAAAAACATATGCCAGAATTTAAAGCCAATGAAAGGACAAAATTAGATTTAGATTCTTTTTTTAATAATGCAGATAATTTAATAGTTACTTTTGGAGGTGGTGATGAACATTCAAAACTTTTAGAAAAGTTAACTTTAAAAGCAAGAGAAATTTATGCTTTATTAGAAGGTACAGGGGAGAATAAATTTATATCTAAAGAGGTATCTTTTGATAGCTTGGTAGAATATTTAGATGGCTATAAAAAGGTTGATTATTTTATAGATGAAAATGCAGGTAGTATTACTAACAAAGAAAACATAGAAAATTATTTTAAAGACCTTAAAAGTTTTGTAGATGAAATATGGACTAATGCTTGTAAAGAAAATAACATAGAAGTAATTAATACTTCTAATGAATTAAAACTTCTTTATATTGTACTTAAAGGGGGAAATCCTAAAGCTTTTGTAAGTAATGCTAAAAGCTTAGAGCCTTTTTTATCTAAAACTAAAGGTGATTTATCTTGTGATTTACTAAAAAAACTTGCCTTTTCTTGTTATATAAAAGCAATAGGTAGTGTTGATAAAGCTAAAAATCTTTTAGATAAATATGAAAATGAATTAAAAGCATTAACTATAGTAAATTGTGAAATTTGTGAAAGGATAGTTGAACAGCAAAATAGCAATCCTTATAAGATTTTATCTAAAGCTTTAAGAAATATAGAAGAAGTAAATAGTGAATTAGAAAAAATGAATTAAAAAAGTAGGTTTCTTATTTTGATTTTACATAGAAATAATAATAATATATAATTAGTAAACAAGAAAAATAGGAGTATCTAAGTATATGAAAAGATTTAATACAACAGGTCTTTGTAATCCAAAGAAGCATTATATGGTTGATATAAGTGAAAAAATAGAAAAAATAAAGGTATTAATAGAGAATGAAGAATACTTTGTAATAAATAGACCAAGACAATATGGAAAAACTACAATATTAACAGCTTTAGAAAATAGTTTAAAAGAAAAGTATTTAGTTATAAGTACAAGTTTTGAAGGAATTGGAGATATTGTTTTTAGTAATGAAGAAAAATTTGTAATAGAATTTATAAATTTAATTGATGATATACTTTATTCTCTAGATGAAAATTTAAGTGAGACATTTAGAAGTTTAAGTTTAGGAGTTTTTACATTATCTAATTTATCTAGACTAATATCTAAATTCATAAAAAAGTTAGATAAAGAAGTTATTCTAATAATAGATGAGGTGGATAAAAGTTCTAACAATCAAATATTTTTAAACTTTTTAGGTATGCTCAGAAATAAATATTTAGATAGGGAAAAAGGTAGAGCAGTTACATTTAAATCTGTAATATTAGCAGGAGTTTATGATATAAAAAACTTAAAATTAAAGCTAAGACCAGATGAAGAAAGAAAATATAATTCACCTTGGAATATAGCAGTTCCTTTTAAGGTTGATATGAGCCTTCATGAAGATAAAATAAAAAATATGTTAGATGAATATGCTTTAGATAAAAATTTAGAATTTGACACTTTAAAGGCAGCAGAGTTTATATATTTTTATACAAGTGGCTATCCTTTTTTAGTAAGTAGACTATGTCAAATAATAGATGAAGATTTAGGGGCTTTTTGGAATGAAGAAAATATGCTAAAGGCTGTAAAATTATTATTAAATGAGAAAAATACATTATTTGATGATGTTATCAAAAATGTGTCTAATAATAAAGAATTATATGATTATATCTTTGAAATTGTATTTAATGGGGAAGAAAAAGCTTTTAACATAGATAACAATTTAGTAGATTTAGGAGTTACCTTTGGATATTTTAAAGAGGAAGATGGAAAGGTAAAAATATCTAACAGACTTTTAGAACAAAGACTTTATAATTACTTTGTAACAAATTTAAAACTAAGAAACGTTGCAGGCTATAATATAAAAGCAAACTTTATAGAAGGAACAGGACTTAATATAGAAAAAATTCTTATAAAGTTTCAAGAATTTATGAAAGAGCAATATAGCAGTATAGATAAAACTTTCCTAGAACGTGAAGGTAGGCTTATATTTTTATCCTTTATAAGACCAATAATAAATGGAGTAGGTTTTGCTTTTAAAGAGGTACAAATATCTGAAGAAAAAAGATTAGATGTAGTAATAACCTATAATGAAAATAAATATATAATAGAGCTTAAAGTATGGCGTGGAGAAGAATACCACGAAAAAGGGCTAAAGCAACTAGCAGATTATCTTGATATAAATAATCAAAGCAAAGGATATTTATTAGTATTTAATTTTAACAAAAATAAAGAATATAAAAAAGAAAACTTAATTGTTGAAGGTAAGGAAATATTTGAAGTATTTGTATAGCAATAAAAAATAGAAAATTAAGCCTAATAAGAAAATAAGTAGATGAAAATAAATAAAATATGATATAATACAAATATCAAGTGAAGAAAAACAAATTTGTGCAACCCCAAAAACCCATAAAAAAAAGGGGGGGGTTGTGCAAGAAAAGAAAAACTTGAGAAAATGGCTTAAACACTAGCTTTCAAAGAAATTTTAAAAAATGTGCAACCTAAAAACATACCCTATTTTTAAAGAAAAACTAAAAATCAAAAAGGGGTTGCACAAAATGGCAAAATTAACCCGCATGAACACTAGGTTTCAAAGGGGTGCTGTGGAAATTACATTAGACCTGATTAAGGGATTGTTACGTCTATAATAGCCCAATCTTTTAAGTCAACCATTATAGGTGGAAATTACATTAGACCTGCTTAAGGGATTGTCACTTTTTACAAAGTTCACTACGTTTGATTGTATATTTTATGGAATTTATATTAGACCTACATTAAAGTGTGGGTCTTTTATTTATAAAGAAATTTATAAAAATTTGTAAAAAAAGTACAAAAGTTAGTTCACAATAGAAAGTATATAAGATATAATAAAACTAGATAAAAGTAGAATATGGAGGATAGAATATGGAAAATAAAATAATATGTGTACCTTATTATGTATCAAAGGATGATTTAAATAATTTAGGAATAAAGGTAGATGCTACAGTGGAAGCTGAGTATGGTGAAAAGGTTTTAGAAGGAGATAAAATAACTTTGGCTCATCATGTAGAAAAATACAAAAATTGTAATGCTCCATGTAATAGAAATGTAGAAAAATTGAAAGATGGAGAGACAATAATAATAAGTCATATAGATTTAGATACAATAGGAGGATGCCTTGCACTTTTAGGAATAAAGCCAGAGGATGAAGAGTTTTGGAAGGGTGCAGAGTTTATTGATGTTAAAGGAAATCATCATATAAAAGAACTACCAAAAGAGGTTGAGGACAAAATAAATGCCTATTCAGCATATAATAGTACATTAGAGAAAGTAGACAGAACAAAAATTACAGATGTTACAGAAAGAATATTATCATATAAGAGTATATTAGAAAGAATAATTAATAATGATAAAGAACTTATAAAAAAAGGTAAAGAATGGACACAAGAAATATCAAGAAAAATAGAAAAATGTTTAGAATATGAAACAGATAATGTAAGAATATTTAGAAGTGTTGATAATATTTTCTGCTCTGCATCATACTATTCAGAAACTAAAAAAAAGATTATTCCAACAACTTTAACTTATAATATGGTAACAAAATCAATAACACTAGCCTTTGAAGATGGAGGGGAAAAATATTCAGCAAAAGAAATAGTACAAAACCTATGG
>JALFQD010000008.1 GCA_022785265.1 Clostridium sp.
TGCTAAGTAAGGAAAGTTTTTAAATTCTAAAGAAACACTTCTATCATGTTTTTTTGACTTTAATGTTATTCTATCTGACTTTAAATTTTTAAATATAAGTGTTCCTTTTTTAAATACTTCTTCACTTAAGTTTAATTCATCACAGTTATCAAAATATTTTTCCTCTTCTCCTGTTAAAAAATCATCTTTATTAATCTTTAAAATAGAAGAATTTTCAAGCTTATTAAATTTTAAATAATAATCATTAATATTATCCTTTTCACCATACATAGGACACTTAAATGCAGGATGAACTCCTAATGAAAAATATATATTTTTATCATCTAAGTTTTTAACCTTATGATTTATTATTATAGAATTTTTTTCAATTTTATATTCATTTATAAGAGAAAATTTAAAAGGATATACCTTCTCTGTTTCCTTATTATTTCTTAGTTCAAAAGATAATATATCATCCTTATTTTCTATTAATTTATATTTAGCCCTACTTGCAAAGCCATGTTGAGGCATAAAATAAGTTTTTCCTTCATACTTATATTCAAAATTTTTAACTTTTCCTATAATAGGGAATAACACTGGTGAATAAAGTTTCCACCAAAAAGGAATTCCTTGCCATATGTACTCTTCATTACTTTTCTTTCCTTTAATAGATATTATCTCACCGCCATGGGTATTTGCTTTAACTTTTAAAAATTCGTTTTCAATTATACAATCCATATCTTTAACTCCTCCATAAATATTATGATAATTTAAAATTTAAAGGTTGGCAATAAATATACCAACCTTTAAGACTAAATTTTATTATACCTTTCTTCAATTACACTCCAATCAATTAAATTCCATATGTTTTTTACATAATCTTCCCTCTTATTTTTGTATTTTAAGTAATATGCGTGTTCCCATACATCTATATTTAACAAAGGATATAAATTACAGCTTATTGGAGTATCTTGATTTTTTGTGTTTATAACCTTAAGTCTTCCCTTTTTATCACAAACAAGCCATCCATACCCTGAACCAAATGTATTAATTGCCATATAACTTATTTTATCTATCATACAATCTAAAGAAGAAAATGTTTTATTAATTTCATCTAATAACCTTCCTTCAGGTGCTTTTTTAGGCTTTGGAGATAGTATTAAAAAATATAAATTATGATTTAAAACTCCTCCTCCTTGATAAGAATCATGTTTAATTTATCTACATACCCTTGAAGATGCTTATTATAATGAATATTCACAGTTTCAGCATCAATATAAGGTTCTAATGCATTATAAGAATACTTTAATTTTACCTTTTCAAACTTCATTTTTTTCTCCTTTATATTATTCTATAAATTATATGAAGTACAAAATACTATTATGATTGTATTAAAAAAGTGTCAATTATTACTTTGCTTTTTCTATCCTACTCGCTCTAAGTTAACACAAAGTAATAATTATAATTTCTTAATAATATAGAAAGGTTCCTTATTTTATAAAAAACGTGATTTATGATTTGCCTATAAAACGCTTAAATAATATAAGGAACCTAATATTTTTCTTTCTATTTTTGCTAACAAAGATTTTCCACTGCAATTGCAGAAATTTGAGCACTTACAGTTGTTCCTGCTTGAGCTAAAGTTGCATTAGATATTTCTACTGTATAAGTGCAACATTCACAACATGCTCCACAATCACAAAATTGAAACTCAAATGTTTTTCCTGATAAAACATTTACTGCTGCACTGGAAGTATAGGAGCCACCTACAAATTGAGAACATCCATCACAACATTTCTTAATCCTAAATGTTATATTAGGAATTGCACCTAATGGTGAATTAATTAAACTTGTAAAATGAATTAATACTTTAGGATTTTTTAATCCCTTTGTATCTATTGACACACTTGCAACTGAATAAGGATTTCTTATACTTGCACCTGCTAAATCTAATATTGGAAGTGGACCTGCTGCTCCACATCCACAACTAGCTACCATTTTACCTGGCTTTGGTGGCTTACACTTTTCCTTTTCTGACATATTACTCCCTCCTGCTTATTTGCAGTTTTTTTCTACTGCTAATGCTGAAATATTACCACTTATCATTGTTCCTGCTTGTGCTAAGGTTGCATTAGAAATTTCTACTGAATAAGTTGCACATCCACAGCAATCTTCACAATCGCAGAATTGGAATGCAAATGATTCACTGTGTAGAGCATCAAAGGCATCACTATAAGTGTAGCTTCCACCTATTGCTTGAGAGCATCCATTCATACATTTAACTAATCTAAATGTAATATTTGGTAAAACTCCTATAGGAACATTTATTAATGCTGTGAAGTTTATTAAAACTGTTGGATTTTTTAATCCTCTAGTATCAATTGTTACACTAGCAACAGAATAAGGATTTATTATACTTGCACCAGCTAAGTCTAATATTGGAAGTGGACCAACAGAACCACAACCACAATTTAAAATTGCTTTTCCTGCTTCTCTTCTTGATGAATCACAACTTCTATCACTTCTGTCTATATAATATCTATCACTTCTTTCGCTAAAATCTTCGCATCTATCTGTTCTATCACAAAAATCTTCATCTCTATCTCTTCTATCAAAACAATGGCTTCTTTCATCTTCACCATATAAGTTTCGTGGGTTTGCTCGATTTATATAATTTGTAGCCATAATTTTCCTCCATAATATCTGTAAATTTTATAAAAAGCTTATCTATTTTATTAAGACTATTCTTTACTTTTATAATATGTTTAACATTTTAAAGAGTGCTATAATATTTTTTATATAATTTCCTAATAACAAACTAAAGGAGCCCAAAATATATAATATGAGCTCCTTTTTTATCTAATATCTATTTATCCATCTTCTATCATCCCATCTATCTTCACATCTTCTGTTACCACATCTATCTCTTCTATTATCGCTGCATCTATCCCTTCTATCGTCGCTACTACATCTATCTCTTCTGTCATCGCTACTACTCATATCGCTATTACATCTATCCCTTCTGTCATCACTACTACTCATATCGCTATTACATCTATCCCTTCTATCATCACTACTGCTCATATCACTATTACATCTATCCCTTCTGTCGTCACTACTACTCATATCACTATTACATCTATCTCTTCTATCATCACTACTACTTATATCACTTTCGCATCTATCTCTTCTGTCATCGCTACTTGTGTTGTCACTACATTCCTCACGATTTCTTCTATCATCATAGTATCTATTATTGTCATATCTTTCTCTATTACGTCTTCTTCTATTTCTTCTGCATCTACGATTACTTCTATCTTCGTCATAATCATCTCTTCTTCTACAGCCTGAGGCTCTACTTGCATCACGACATTCTACTCCATTAGGATTTGTAAATACAGCTATTTCTTCAGAAGTTGTATGACGTATATTGTGTGTTACTAAGAATGAATATCCAACTGTTGCATGAATATATCCTTCTCCATAATCTCCATATCTTTCAGTTGTTTCTATACATTCTGCTGAAAGACAATGTTCTAATTTTATATTTCCTTTAACACTTCTTCCATCATTTGGAGTTCCTACTCTTCCATATAAATTTACTGGAGTAAAGTTAAGACCTACATCATCTCCACAACCTTCTCCATTTCCTAAAGTATCTCTCTTTGTTATTTCTACAGGATTTACTGAAATTCTTTTTTCATTTCCATATATATCACCAAAACAATTATAATCCTTAGTAGCAGTAAAAGGTCTTCCACCTATTCTTCCTCTTATTCTTACTTTTAGATTATCTACAAAAAATCTAAGTCCTTGTTTAAATACTCTTGACCTTGAATTTCTATCTGACCTACTTTCAGAATTACATTTAGTTTTTCCTATAGCTCCTTCAAACTCATCATATAAAATTACTGTTCTTCTTCCATCTTCATCACTATTATCTGGATGATTACATACCTTTACACCATTTCCTGGCACAGCTGAGAAACGCTTATTTTCCATATCGTATCTTACTAAGATATTTCCTTCTCCTAAATCTCTTCCAGAATGTCCTCTTTCTATAGTATCATCATCTTTAATTCCAATATTATCATAACATAATGATATATCATCTATACATATAGCGTCTCCTACTCTATATCTAGGATAGCCATCTTCAAAATTATCTATTGTAAATACTTCATCTTTATCAGCAAATTGTAAGCTTTCTAAATATACACAATCAAATATCTTTTCTGCTAAAATTCCAACACATCTTGCATTAGATATATTAGTGCATCTTACTTCTAATTCCTCTGATTCTTCTCTCTCACAATTTGGCTTAAAATTGTCTCTTTCACAAGGTTCAAACCTTTCGTCAAAGTATTCTCTTCTTTCCATTAAAAAGTACCTCCTGTTATTATCTAATAAGATTATTTATATTTATACAATTTATCTTATGATTTTAAATTACAAAGGTTCCTTATCTTTAACAAAAACAGCTATATTTTCTTTATTAATAAAAAATATACAACTTTCAATTAGAAAAGAATAGTTAATTAAAGCTCTTATTTTGTTATTTCCTTGATATTTTTCTACCAAAATAATATCCTTTGCTGAAAGATATCCTTCAAGATTCAACTTAATTTTTATTTTATCCTTTAAATTCATTTTTTCACAAATATTAATTGGAGTAAAATTTAATCCTACCTCTGGATTAGCAATTTTAAGAGTTTTATAGTTATATGAATTTTTATAGTTTTTATAATTACATAATCCTAAAGTATCCTCTCTAGTAAGCTCTACTGGATTAATATTTACATAATTGCATTTTAAATCTTCATTATATTTTCTATAATCTTTTACTGCATTAAATTTATTTTCTCCTATTTTTCCACTTATTTTTATTTTTAAATTATCTACAAAAAATCTCAAGCCATACTTAAATATATGAATTTTTTTATTATTTTTAAAGCTTATATTTCCCTCAAATTCTTTATAAAGCCTAACTATGTTTGGTGTTTTTTCTATTTTATCATCATCTAAAACATAAGAGGTTTGAATATATTCACATTCATATGAGCTATTTTTTATTCCATTAAGCTTTATATCTTCATCAAATGCCTTTATATTTATTATTCCAAAATTCTTATTATCATTTGAATCAGGAAGACTTAAAATGTCTTCGTCATCCATTATTCCAATAAAATTATAATCTACTGAAATTTTATCAATATATATTTTTTCTCCTTTTATGTAACTTTCATTACTATTTATGATAAATTCTTCGTTTTTTAATGTTTCTTGTGCTATACTAGTATGAACACTATCATATATCTTATCTGCCACAATTCCTTGAATTTTCATATTGCTTATATCCTTATTCAAGCTTTATCTCCTAATAAATAATTCTTATTTTATAATATGAAAATCATTTATATATTGATAGTATAAAAGAAATTTTCTTCACATATAATATGATAAATATGCTTATAAGGAGCAAATTTTATGTCTTTTAGTAGGATTTTTAATACTTTAATTGTTAAATCAAATAATTTTAAATCTGAGTTATCATATAATAATGGAATTGAGTTACATAATTATGATTCTAAAAATAATTTAATATCTAAAGCAAAAGTTATTGAAGATAATAGCTCTTTTTCAAAATCCTTTTTTGATGTAGATTGTTATGATAATATCTATGGAATAATTTTAACTAAGAAAAATACCTTGTTATATATTTATATTGATGAAAATTATATTTATAAATCTAAGCTAATTGACATTAAAGATGAAAATTGTACAATATCTTTTCCTTATATAAAAAAAATAGATGATAAAATTCACCTATTTTACTACCTTATTAATGAAAAAACTTCTGATAAATGCAAATTAATTCATTATTTTTATGATTCTACTAAATGGATTAAAAATATTGTCTTTGAGATTAACTATTTTATTTTATCTAATTTTGTTGTCACCTGGCATAATGATATTCCCTGTTTATTTTTCTTTAGTAGAATTAAAAAATGTGAAGAGCTTTTTATGAGCTTTTTTAATCTTCAAAATTTAAATTGGGAAAAAAAACAATTAACATCTTCTTATAAAAGTAAAGTATATTTATCAGTTATTGAACCTTTAGAAAATCATTATCACATTACCTTTTCTGAAAACAATGATAATAAATATTATTGCTCTTATGTTTATATATATATGAAAAATAAAAAGATATCTGTAAAAGAACATTTAAATATATCTAAAACTATTGCCTGTGAATTTCCTAACATATCTATGATAGATGATAAATTGTATATACAATGGCTTGAATTTAATGAGCTTTTCACAAGCTACTCAAAAGATTATGGTAAAACTTGGTCTTATCCAAATTTATTTAACAACAATGAAAATAAATCTATTATAAGATATGATTATAGATATAACTTTTTTAATAATAAAATTTATTTATCTAACATATTTTCTTATAATAAAGACTATTACCCATTAGGAATTTTAGAAGAGCCATTAAGACTTGATAAATTAAAGTAAAGTTTTTTTATTATCATAGCAATTCCTATATTTGGATAATTCTTTGTTTCATTGATGTTCTTTTATATGTTTTAAACTGCCATATTTATTCTCATATTTTTATAAAATAAGGGAGGTTTTTTACTTGAATAATTCTATAAAACTTAGTTCTATAGCTTCTTCATCTTTAGAGCTTCTTAAGCCATCTTTAAATAATTGCCAAAGTGATAAACTAATAGTAGGAAATATTAATGATAAGTCATGTATTAACAAATTTTGCTCCATAATTAATTTTAAATATGAAAATATTGATTTTTCTAATATTGATTCTGCTTACCTATATATTTATTTAGATAGTATGATTTATTCTGATTTTGCCTTTAAAAACATAACTATATATGAAAATATGAGTGAAACAAATTTAAAAGAAATTACATGGAAAAATCCTCCTATAAATTCAGAAAATCATATAGATTCTTGTCTTCCTTTTAGTTTTGCAAATCATTATGTAAATATAAATATTACCTCTTTATATAAATTTTCTAATAAAAATAACTGCTTTAGCATAATAATAGATAGTGCAACTAGCCAAAATACTTCTATTGTAAAATTTCATTCAGTAAACTCTTTAAATCCTCCTTATATAATTTTAAATTTAAAAGATTCTTATAAAAAAAATACTATAAATGAAAATATACCTTATCAAAATAATGTTTTAAAAGAAAATGATTATGATAAAGTGATTTCTGAACTTACTTTATTAAATAAAAAGTTTGATGAATTAAAAAAAGAGATAGCATCTTTAAAGAAAAGGATTGATAAAATTACAATTGAACCTATTGAATTAAAAAAGAACTAAAATAGCGAGGCAGAAAAAACTGTCTCGCTAATAAAGTATAACTTTTTTAGTAGCATCTTAATACAATAGTCTTTTTTAAATTACTTCACCATTAAATTTTTTATATTTTATAAGTTCTTTATAAATTTTATCTCCATTTTTACCAAAGGAATTTGTTATGCTATTATAAAATGATTTATAGGTTTTACATTGTTCCATAGATTTATGTATAAACTTAAGCTTTCTTTCATCTATGTTACTTACTATATTTTTAATAGCTTTATCTACTATATTTTTATCATAATCAAAATTTTCCTTTGGTAATTCTTTTTCTGTGTTATTTATAAATATAAGATTATTATTTTCAATATCATCTTCAAGCTTTTCTGAAGCTACTTCTTCAAATGCCTTTTTTTCTTCATTTTCTTTATTTACTTCAACTTTTTTAGTATTCTTTTTTTCTTTAGATACACTTTTATTTACATTTTGTATAATTTCAAGGTTAACATTTCCTTCATAGCAGTTATTTATATAATCAATAGCATAGTTAAATCCTGTATCATTTGAAATAACATGAATTTCAGAAAAGTTTCCTCTAATTGTTTTTTCTGTTATAAAGGCAACTAATTGAAAATCTAATGCGTTTTTGCCTCCAACATTAACATTTTGGGTTAAGATTTTTGCACCACATTTTAATATTTCATCAAAGGTTTGTATTGTTATGCTTTTTGAATTATTACTAAAAAATAAAACAATATTATCACTTTTATTAACTTTAAATTTATTTATAAAAGAAAAGTTATTTGTATTTTCAGTATCAACAACAAATAGTCTTTTATTTAAAACATCAATATTATTATCTTCAATAATCTTATTTTCAAAACTTTTTTCTAGTATTAAATTTTTAGGATTTTCTGCTTTATTTTCATTAATTATATTAAAAATATCATTAATAAATTCTTCTTCACTAATTCTCTTCATATCTTTACTTTTTATGAACTCCTGCTGATAATTCATAAGGTGTTGTTTGATAAACAAAGTAATTTAACCAATTGCTATAAATTAAATTGCTATGTGCACGCCACTTTAGTATTGGTTTTTTGGTTGGGTCGTCATTTGGAAAATAATTTACTGGAACTTTTATATCCAATCCTTTATTTACATCTCTAAAATATTCCTTTGCTAAGGTATCTGCATCATATTCAGAATGTCCCATAACAAAAAATTGAGTTCCTTCGTTATCTCCAACCACATAAACCCCAGCTTCATCAGATACAGCCATTATTTTTAGGTTTGGATTTTTCTCTATATCTTCTGCTTTTACAGTTGTATGTCTTGAATGTGGAACATAAAATTCTTCATCAAAACCTCTAAAAAGTCTTGATTTTGGAGTAATTAATCTATGTTTATACACACCAAACATCTTTTCCTTTAATTTATATTTTTTAATTCCATAATGATAATAAAGTCCTGCTTGTGCTCCCCAGCAAATATGGAATGTTGATTGTACATTATCTTTACTCCATTCCATTATTTCACATAATTCTTTCCAATAATCAACCTCTTCAAACTCCATATCTTCAACAGGTGCTCCTGTTATTATCATTCCATCATATTTATTATCTTTTATATCATCAAAGCTTTGATAGAAAGCAAGCATATGCTCCTCTGAGACATTCTTTGATTTATGAGTTGTTGTTTGAAGTAAGTCTATTTCAATTTGTAAAGGAGTATTAGCTAAACATCTTAAAATTTGAGTTTCAGTTGTAATTTTAGTTGGCATTAAATTAAGAATAATTATTTTTAATGGTCTTATATCTTGAGTTAATGCTCTATGTTCATTCATTACAAATATATGTTCATTTTCTAATACTTCCTGAGCTGGTAAATTATTTGGTATTTTTATTGGCATTTTATAACATCTCCTGTTTAAGTCATCCTTACTACTTTGTTTACTATTTTATCATAAAAACTGATATTTAAGAAATATTTTCGGAAATTTCTTGAATGGTAGTTTTAAGATAAAACATATTGTAACAACTTTTTATTTTATTTCATAACATATCGTATAAAAAAAGAAAAAAAGGATGAGAAGCTAATGGATAGACATTACAAAACAGAGTCTATTAAAAAATGTGAATTAGAATATGCTAAAGCCTATATTGTTCCTCAAAGATATGAAAATTTATTTTCAATGAAAGATGTTTTAAAAACAGGAACAATATTTATGGATTTATATAGACCATATGTAAAGAAAGATGATAAAAGCAAGTGTTGTAAAGGTGAAAGAGATGAATAAAAAAGAATTATTAAATAGTATACAAAAATATTTATTTTATGCTGTTGACCTTAATCTATATTTAGATAATCATCCTGAATGTAAAGAAGCTAAGGATGATTATAATACTATTTCTTCTAATTTAGATTGTTTAGTAAAAGAGTATGAAAAAGCCTATGGTCCACTTTTAAGCTTTGGCTTTGCACATTCTGAAAATCCAAAAAAGTGGATAGAAACCCCTTGGCCATGGGAAAATTGCTAAATTAGGAGGAAAAGTAAATGTGGTGTTATGTAAAAACCTTAGAATATCCAATAAATTTAAAATGTAAAGATCTTAAAATGGCAAAATATCTTGTTTCTCAATATGGTGGACCTGATGGAGAATTAAGTGCTGCCCTTAGATATTTAAACCAAAGATATACTATGCCAACTTGCAAAGCAAAAGGTCTATTAACAGACATAGGTACTGAGGAAATGGCACATGTAGAAATATTAGCCACAATGATATATCAACTTATGGAAAATGCCTCAATAAAAGAGCTTGAAGAGGCAGGTCTTGGAGGACATTATGTAGACCATAGAAAAGCACTTTTCTACACTGATGCTACAGGTAATCCATGGACAGCAACTTATATACAAGCAAAAGGTGATGTTATTGCAGATTTACATGAAGATATGGCTGCTGAACAAAAAGCTAGAGCAACTTATGAAAGCTTAATTAATCTTACTGATGAATATGAAATTAAAGAGGCTTTAAAGTTCTTAAGAGAAAGAGAAATTGTTCATTATCAAAGATTTGGAGAAGCTTTAATGGATGTACAAGATGCCATAAAATGTAAATGATTTTTATGACTTTATTATAAATTATATTTTTAGTCATAATCATAAAAGTGTGAAATTATTACTTTTAAAATAATAATTCACACTTTTTAAGCAAATTAAAGAAATTTATTATACTAAAATTTACTATTAATTCTATTTAAAAATAACTTTACTTCTATCTAAAGTATTTGTTAAAAATGATAATATAACTCCATAATTAGTTATAGGAACTTCTTTTTCTTTACATAACTCAATTCTATTAACTACTGTTTTTCTATTTACCATACATGCTCCACAATGTATTACAAGTTTATAATCTTCTATGTTTTCTGGGAATTCATGACCTACTTTAAAGGTTATATCTAACTCTCCTTTAACATACTTTGAAAGAAGTCTTGGTATTTTTACTCTTCCTATATCTTCATGAGATGTATTATGAGTACAGCTTTCTGATATAAGTATCTTATCTTTAGGCTTTAAATTTCTAACAGCTTCCACTCCCTTTAAAAATTCATTAATATCCCCTTTTTGTCTTGCAAAAAGCATTGAAAAGCTTGTTAATTTTATATTTTTAGGAACTATTTCATCAACCTTTTTAAAAGCCTGAGAATCTGTTATAACTAAATCTACATCTTTTATTTCTTCAAGTGCTTCTTTTAGCTCAGTATCTCTTACCACGTAGCTTTTAATACCATGGTCTAAGCAATCTCTTATGCATTGAACCTGTGGAAGTATAAGCCTTCCCTTTGGTGCCTCTGAATCTACTGGCACTACCATAACAACTTTTGAGCCATAAGGAAGAAGGTCTCCAACTAAGGAAATATCCTCTTCTTGCTCTTTTAGCATATCTATAAGCTTTTCTTTTAATTTATCTATACCACTATTATTATATGCAGAAATAAATATTCCATCTTTAAATTCATTTTTTAATTCTTCAAGTTTCTCTTTATTTAAATTGTCACATTTATTAATTACAACTATATATGGAATATTAAATTTTTTAAATTGAAGAATCATATCATTTAATGAATTTTTATCAATATCCTCTCCATCAATAAGATAAATAGCTAAATCTGTTCTCTTTAATAGTTCTAAAGTCTTAGAAACTCTTAAATCTCCTAAAGAAGTTTTATCATTAATTCCTGCACTATCTATAAATAACACTGGTCCTATTGGAATTAGCTCCATAGCTTTAAATACTGGGTCTGTTGTTGTCCCTGCTTCTTTTGAAACCAAAGCAACATCTTGA
>JALFQD010000059.1 GCA_022785265.1 Clostridium sp.
CTAATATTTTCATTATTTTTATAACTTCCATTATTTAATTCTGCTAAAGCCTCTGCTTCAAAAACTGCTCTATCTGCTTTTTCTGACATTTCATCTAACTTAGAATTTACAGATGCCCCAGTAGTTGATGCACTAAGCTTATTTTTTATTTCTTCTTTTCTAGCTTTAAGTTCATTTATGTCATTTAAAAGCTTTTCATCCATTTGGAGCATTTTATTATTGCTATCTGCTATTAATGTATATTCTTTCCTTAATATATCTAATTTTTTCTCTGCATTTTCCTTTTCTAGCATAAATCTTTTAGCATCCCCTTGTTTATTAGCTGCTAAAGATTTATCCACATATCTTTGGAACTTATCCACTGTATCTTCACATTCTAAAACTTCTCTCTTCTTTCTTTTTTCAAGAACAACTACTGCTTCTTTTTCTGCTTTTATCTCTCCTAACTGGCTTTCTAATAAAGCTATATACTTATCCACATCCTTAAGTGGATTTTTTGACTTATTTAACAAAGAATTTACTTTGCAAGACATTATATTACCAAATCTTTTTAAAACTCCCATTTAATTCACCCTCTTTAATATCTTACTTTATTCTATTATATCCTATAAATCACATAAATTCCATTTAAAATATAGTTATATTTCCCATTTTTCTCTATATATTGTCATAAATATAGGCTACTTAAATTAAATTTCATACTTTTTAAGATTTATTTTTCTATATATGTTGTTATGAATATAGTATCTAAAATAGACTACTTTTACTTTAATATATCAACATCATTTAAATATTCTAAATTATATTTCAACAATAAAGCACAATATCTTATCCAACTTTCTTGCTTATATCTTACCTGTGCATCTTCTAATGCTTTGTAATAATATTTTTTATCATTAGCTTTAAATATAACCCTTGGATAACCACTACTTTCTAATAAAGCATTTAATATCAATCTAGCTGTCCTTCCATTACCATCTACAAATGGATGTATTGACACAAAATCTAATTTAAATTGAAACATATCTACTAATGCTTTATTTGAATTATTAAACTTTGCAATACTAGCATTTAATAAATCTTTTACCTTATCTGCTTTTGGTGGTATAAACATACAACCACTTATATAAACATCTTCATTTCTCAATCTACCACTTTTATTAGGTTCTAATATGTTGTAAGTTATTAAAGAATGAATGCTTAATATTGTATCTAAATCTAAAGTATCTAACTTTCTATACCTTGTTATTGCTCCCTTTAAATTAGTACATTCTAATATATCTTTTATGCTACAATCATCAGGTGCTATATTTTCTTCCAAAATAAGCTTAGTATCCTGATTTGTTAAGGTATTACCTTCTATGCTATTAGAATTATATATTTCAAATAATAATCTATTTGAAAAATTTTTATCATTCTTATTATTATTCAATACTTCTATATCATTTAAAATTTCATTTGTTGAAATTCCACTATGCTCAAACATATACGTCTTAAATTTCTTACTTTTATATGGTTCTACACCAAAAATCATTGTATCACTCAATATTATCACCTACCATTTATATTTCCTCAATTTTACATTCATGCTTTTTATTATTTTTGTCATAACATATTGCTACTGCAAGGATTTTTCTATTTGAATTTTCCTTTATAAATTTTTGATAATATTCCTTTTCCTTAATTTGTTTTATTGCCTTTTCAGGTTTGTCATTGACCTTAAGCTCTAAAACAAATGCTGTATCACCATTTCTTCTTGGATGAAACATAAAGTCTGCATAACCTTTTCCTGTCTTTTCTTCTCTTTCTATTTTGTAATAGTTTCTAGCTGCAAGATATGCTAAGGTTACTACACAAGAAAGGCTATTTTCATCATTATACTGAAGTATTGGAATTTCACTATTGTGTATTTCATCAATTGCTTTGCTAACACTTTCAGCATCTTCTCTTAGTGTTGCCTTTAATGTTATTTCAGACTTTTTAACCATATTCATTACTTCTCCAAAGGATTCATCTTTTAAAGCCTTTTCAAATTCTTTCATCAACTCTTTATTTGGTATTTTTATTCTTCCATCGTAGTAAGATAAAAATCCATATACAATCATTGCTGAATAAATCTCTTCTCTTGTTTGAGGAGCTTTTTGACCAGCTCTAAATTCTTCATCTATAGTAACATCTATTGAATTACCTGCAACCATTTCAATTACATCATTTCTTACATCTTTAATATTATATTTTAAATAATAAAGAACTTCATCCATTGCTCCTGTACTGGTCCAATAGTTTTCACAATAATTATTTCTTAATGCAATAGTCACTGAGCGAGGGTTATATAATTTTAATCCATTTGGTGTCATATAACCATTATACCAATCTTCTAATTCTTTATAATCAATATTTTTATTTCTTTTACATAACTCAATAACCTCTTCCTCAGTAAATCCAAAACTTTCTGAATATAATCTATCCTTTAAAAATGTATATTCAGCAAACATATTAAGAGCTGAACCTGTTGAATATTTCTTTATTGGAAGCACCCCTGTCATATAACAAAGAGCTACATAGGATTTATCCTTTAAAAGATTTCTTAAAAATTCTAAAAAATCTTGTTGATTCTCTTCAAATAAGTTATGGCTAAAAATATAATCCCATTCATCTATTATAAAAATAAACTTTTCTCCTGTTGCAGAAAGAATATTAAATATTTCATATTCTTCCTTTACTTTTATGTTAGGAAAAGCTTCTAATATATCATTTTTTAATAGGTTTATTATTCTCTCAATATATTGAGAATAGCTTTCTGAAATCAATTTTGTTTCATTAAATGAAATATTTATAACATTATATTTATTTAAGTGTTTCTCATAATTTTCGGAGTCACTTATCTTTAATTTATCAAAAATATCCTTTGTATTTAAATCTTTAGTATAATAAGCTCCTAGCATATTTATTATCGATGATTTTCCAAACCTTCTTGGTTTTGTAATACATACATAACGATTTTCAGTATTAATAATTTCATTAAGTTTTTCTATTATATTTGATTTATCAACATAATACTTTGAATTTAATAAAAACTCAAATTTCTCCAAAGGA
>JALFQD010000068.1 GCA_022785265.1 Clostridium sp.
TTATGTAATTTTACATTATTAAGTTTTGTTATTAAATTAATTAAATTATTAATAACAATACTTTCCTATTCTGTATCTTTTTTTTCTTTATTATGTTGTCTTTCATTTATTTCTCCTTGAAAGCCATCATAAGAATACTAAATACTTATTTCTACTTCATGATTAATATATTTATCTATTTCTAAAATAAAATTAAATATATCATCAGTACAATCAATTCCATTGGTTGAAAAGGTTATTCCATTTAAATTAGGGAAAAAATCTAACCAATCTTTCCAAACTTTATTTAAATCTTTAAGCATCAAAGTTGGTTCATTGCCCCATAATTCCATAATTTGTACTTTACTAGGACTTTGTCCATATTTCTAAAATGCTTTTTTAAAAGTATTTAAATAAGATCCGTTAGCTATTGCTGTATTAGTATCTTTTAAAAAATTAGGATAATTAGTTCCTGATTTAGATTTATTAACTAAACAATATTTACAATTTAAATTACATCCTCCAGAAACTAATACAATAGATTTCCAATTTAATTTATCTAAACAATTTATAATTTTATCCATTAAATAAAACCTTTCTTATTTTAAGCCTAAAATCTACAGTTAAAACATCTAAATGAAGGACAATCAAATGTAGTACATCTATGTCTGCTATAATTAAAATCATAATTGCCATTAAAACAAGGTCTATTATTACCTGTATGGTTAGATGTAAAATTATTATTAAAATTACTGCTATTTACATTAGTAAAATTACTACTATGTACATTGGAAAAATTACCACTATGGAAGCGACTAAAATTACTACCATCGAAGCTACTAAAATGACTACCATTGAAGCTTCCAAAATTACTTCCATTAAAATTAGAAAAGTTACCAGCATTAAATGCTAACTGAGAAATACGGTTAATTACTGTCTACATTTGAGTAATTGGTGTTTGACGCATTTGACTATACTAGTCAGGAACAATTACTGAAGCGGTAGAAGCATTATCTCCAATCTAATTATGAGAACTCATAGATTGAATTGCATCTTTTAAAGTAGATATATCGCTAGTTCTAGTCTGCTAATTCTAATTTGATGGTACATTAATAGTATTCATCTAAAATTTCTATCTTTGAGTATTTAATTCAGTATATAACGCTTTTAAATCATCCCATAAAATTTTACTCATATATTTTCACCTAGCTAACAGAATAAGCGTAATTCAAATTTAGGACTATTATCTATGGCTCTATAAATATAATCTTTATTTACACTATCTTGAATCTCTTCTTCTCTTAAATTTTTAAATGTAGTAAAAATAAAAGAAGAATTTGAATTATCATCATTTAAAATAGAAATAGTAAAATTAGAATTTAAACTTGAATTAAGTTGTTGTATTTTATTTAAGTATTCCTTTTTTTCATCTGAATTATCATATTTATAAGTTAAAGTTAAATATCGTTTTCCATCTGTGCCATAAGAAATTTCAATATTAGTATTAGGAATTGGGAATGGAATACTATGTTTTTCAGAATTATTATCTACGAAAGAAATATCATAAATTAACATTATACTTCATCTCCTCTTTCAAATTCAATTTGAATTGCTGCTACAAATATTTTTGTATTATTTTTATTATTTTCTACTGTATTTAAATCAATAGTATATCTTATATTTGTGATTGTTTGAAAATCAATATAATTAAATTTGTTTTCATTTACATTAACATTAATATTAAAGTCTTTGTTCTTTTTAGAAAGAAAATTAAAAAGATTATCCATATCAGGACTTTTTTCATTCTATTGATTAAAATAATTTGTAAAAGTAAGAAAATTTTCATTTCCTTGATATTCTATATTTATTGTGATATTTTCAGTATCCTATATAGTAAAAGTTTCTGTTTCTCCATTAGGATTACTACAAGTAATTTCGTAAATCATAATAAAAGTCCTCCTTAAAATATTTCTAATAATAATAAAATATTTCTTAATACATTTAATCTCTTTTAACCATTTATATTATACTATAAATTTTGAAGAAAAGCAAAAAAAATAAATCCATCTTTAAAGATGGATTTATTTTATAGAAAGGATGAAATGCAATGAACGAATTTGAAACGAGTGGCGCGGAACTGAGGTGTCGATCCCCATCCCTTTCACAGGACCACTTGTTTTCAAGACAAGGCTTACCGCCGGGCAAGTTAATTCCGCATATCATAATTGGCTATAGACCCTTAACTGTCTATGATTTAAATACGCCACAATTACCATGAAGCTTAGCGATACCAATTATTTTAAAAACAAGACTCACTGAAAAGCCAAAATAAAAAAGACAAAAATTTAGTTTATTACTAAATCAGCTAAAAAAAGAAAAAACTTTTCAAATACTTATTTTCTTTATTATACTTTTTTACCAATTCTTGAAAAGTAAGTATGTGAGATATCTTTACAGATAAAAATTTTGCTGAAAATGAGTCTTAATATATGAGGGGTGGAAAGGAATACCCTATAATCTTTATCCTCAACAGGGTTTAACCGTAAAAACTTAAACAGTAAAAATAAATTTCATAGAGATTAGTTTAAATAGTATCACCACGAAAAGGTTCTCTATATGATACCGCATAGGAGCAAGGGATTCGAACCCTGGATGTGTAGCTACAATTAGTTTTGGAGACTAACCCAATCGACC
>JALFQD010000072.1 GCA_022785265.1 Clostridium sp.
AATCATAGACTTGGGGAAAGCTCAAATTCACTTTTATTTAGAGAAATAAGAGAAAAAAGAGGACTTGCTTATGATATTTATACTCATTTAGATGTTACAAAAAATATAAAAAGTTTATATATTTATACTTCTGTAGCAGATGAAGACATAGAAAAAACTTTAAACGCAATAGATGAAATAATAAATAAGGTTATAACTAGGCAGATAAAAATTGGCAAAAGAGATTTAGAGTTAATGAAAAAGGTACATAAGACAGCAGTAATATCAACACTAGAAGATAGCTCTGACTTATGTAACTATATACTTCATCAAGAATTAGCTGATGATGATATTTTTGAATTTATTAATGATATGGAGGGTTTAAATACTTTAGATGTGGATAGAATTTATAATGTATCTAAATTAGTATTAAAAAATCCTACAATACACATTTTAAGAACAAAGTAAAGGTGAAAAATGGGGACTATAACAGAAATTTCAGTTCAAAAGAAAAACAAAAATAGGTGCAATATATATATTGATAATGTATTTGCCTTTGGTGTAAGTAATGAGCTTATATATAAAGAAAATCTTAAAATTGGAATGATAATAGATGAAGAAAAACTTAAAAAAATAGCTTATGAAGAAAATTTAATAAACTGCAAAGAAACAGCATTAAAAATTATAGAAAGAAGTTATAAAACAAAAAAAGAGATGATAAAAAGACTCCTAGAAAAAGGATATGCTTTAGAAGAAATAAATGAAACCTTAAAATTTTTAGAAGAGTATAATTTTATAAATGATGAAAGTTACGCTAAAGCTTTTATTAATGACAGAACAAAAACTCAAGGAAAACAAAAAATAAAATATGCTTTAAAAAATAAAGGAGTATCTGATGAAATAATAGAAGAGGAACTTTCAAAGTTAGATATGGAAAAGGAAAAAGAAAACGCTAATATACTTGCGTTAAAAAAATATAGTATTCTTATAAAAAGAGAAAGTGATAAATATAAATTAAAAGAAAAAATAATTAGATTTTTAATAAGTCGTGGATATGATTATGAAGTAGCAAAGGATGCTGTGAATGAAACGTTAAAATCAGTTATGTAAAGGAGCGGATTCCATTATGCATAATTTTCAGTTACTTTGTGGGGCAGTAGTTATTTTTTTTGTTGTATGTTCTCTAATAAAAATTTATCGTAGTAGAGATATATATCATGTTACTGAACCAGTTATTTCAGGTATTTCCACTATATTTGCAATATTAATATTTTTATGGAATTTTCAAGTGATAGATAACTTTATAACTAAAGTTCTTATTAATATTTTTAAAAATACAATAAGGGATAATGGAATTATTCATATTACTCTTTTGTTAATCTCTTTTATTTTATTAAAGATAATTTTATTTTATGCTTCTAAGTTTATAAATTTTTTAGTAATTCAATATCAGTTTAAAGATTTAGATAAAAAAAATCCTTTTTTTATAGTTTTAGCAACTAGTTTTGGAGTTACAAGAGGATTAATATTCATAGTTTTAGTTGTTCTTTCTGTTGTTATATATAATGGCTCAGTAGAAAGTAATAAACAAATACAAGGTTTAAAGAATTTTAATATTTATAAAAATCTTGAAAATTTAGTAGATAATAATCAAATATCAGTTGTTACAAATGGTGTAATAGAAAATATTTCTGATAATAAAATAATTTACTATAATGGAATAACTGTTGATGAAGGAGTAAAATCAAATGATAATATTAAAAAAATTTCTAAAAATTTAACTAAAAATCTTAAGTCTGATAGAGAAAAGGCATATGCTTTATATAAATGGATAGGCACTAATATTATTTATGATGATAATAAAGCCAAAGAAGTTATGGAATTAAATAATATATGTGAAAGTGGAGCAATTATAACATTTAATGAGAAAAAAGGGATATGTTTTGATTTTGCATGCCTTTTTACTGCTATGGCAAAGGATATAGGATTAAAAAGCAGAATTATTGTAGGAAATGCCTTTAATGGAAGTGAATATATAAGTCATGCATGGAATCAAGCTTATTTAGAAGATGAAGAAAAGTGGATTAATATAGATTCAACCTTTTACAATGCTGGAGAATATTTTGATAATTATAATTTTAATGAAGACCATATTTCAGAAAAAATAGCAGGAGAATATTAAATAATTTTTTAAAAATAGAGCAGATTGAATATATTATTTTGACCTAAGAAGTAAGACAAAAAAATATATTTATTCTGCTTTATTTAAATAATTTTAGAAAAAATAACTATTAATTTTAGAAATAGTGTATTATAATAGAAAAAATTACTTTTCTAATAAGAGGTGATTAAAATAAAAAGTAATGATAATAATTATCTTTTTGATGATTATATAAAAATGGCAAGAGGCTTTAGAAAAGAAAAAAAGTTAAATAAAGCACTAAAATTTTACAAAAAAGCAAATAATCTTTCTGTTGGAAAAAGAGATAAAGACCTTATTTTAGATATAGCCCTTCTTTATGATGAACTTGGATTTAGAGAAATGGCAAAAAAGAAATATAAAGAAGCAATAGAAATTGATTCTAATTTTGAAAATGCATATTATGGTTTAGCTGTTGTGTATGATGAGGAAAAAGACTATAAAAGGGCAATGCAATATTATAAAAAAGCAATAGAAATTAATCCAAATTATGATAAGGCTTATTTTTTCTTAGCAAATATCTTAGATGAAGAGGGTTTTAAAGAGGAGGCTATTGAAAATTATAAAAAAGTAATTGAGATAAATCCTAAAGATTTATGGGCCTATGCTAACATAGGATGCATTTTAGAAGAGTTATCTAGAGATGAAGAGGCTCTTTTATATTTAAAAAAGGCTTTAGAAATAGATAAAAATCAATTTAAAGTACTATTTAACATTGGAGTTGTTTTAAATAAGCTTGGAAGAAAGGAAGAAGCAAAAAAATATTATAAAAAATCTATAGAAAGTAATGATACATATCCATATAGCTATTTAAATTTAGCACTTCTTTATGAGAATGAAGACATAAATGAAACAATAAGAATTTTATCTTTAGGAATTGAAAATAATCCAGGAGAAGCTTTTCTTTATTATAATAGAGGATGTCATTTCTTAAAAAATAATGAAATGGAAAATGCAATTAAAGATATTAGAAGAAGTATTCAATTAGATGATTTTTTTATAGAGTATTCTAAAAAAGATAAGGAACTTAGTGAAATTTGGGACGAAATTTGATAAAGTATATATAGAAACTTTTAAAATGGAGGAAAACAAGATGAAAGATAATTTTACAAATAACTTAGAAGAAACATTTGATAATTTTTATACAAAGGGAGCTTTATTAACAGTTGGAGATGAAAATAAAGCAAATACAATGACAATAAGTTGGGGAACAGTAGGTTTTATGTGGAGAAAACCTATGTTTGTTATTATGGTTCGTGCGTCAAGATACTCTAATGAATTTTTAGAAGTGGGAAAAACTTATACCGTAAGTGTTCCTTTTGATGGTGCTATGAAAGAAGCATTAAAAATATGTGGAACAAAATCTGGAAGAGATACTGATAAAGAAAAAGAAGCAAGATTTAAATATATTCCTTCTAAGGAAATAAAAACTCCTATTGTAGAAGGATGTAGTAAATATTATGAATGTAAGGTTGTATTTAAGCAAGAAATGAATTTAGATAATATGCCAGAAGATATGAAAAATAGTTTTTATGGAGAAGGAGAAACTAAACATATATTTTATTATGGAGAAATAATAACACAATATTAATATTTTTTTAAGGTCAAAGGAATTTAATTTTCTAAGACCTTATTTTTTAGTATATTGACAAATTTTAAACAGTATAATATACTTTGATTATCAAAATATTTGATATAAATAATATCTTAAATAAACATAATAAAAAATAGCGGAGGACTTTTAAATGAAAGAAAAAAATAAAGTGATTAATGAACTTTTTGTAACACTTTTTAATGATATACTTCAAATAGAAGAAAAAACATTAAAAAGTGGACCGCTATCAGATTTATCAGTTACTGAAATTCATACAATTGAGGCTGTTGGTATGTATAAACCAAGGACAATGTCAGAGGTCGCTCAGGATTTAAAAATAACAGTAGGTACTTTAACAACAGCAGTTAATAAGCTTATAAAAAAGGGCTATCTTGAAAGAAGACGCATTGAGGAAGACAGAAGGGTTGTTTTAATATGTACTACAAAAAGAGGAAAACTTGCCTATAGATTACATGAAAAGTTTCATAATGATATGATTAATGAAACAATAAAAGGCTTGACTGATGAACAAGAGGATATATTAATTTCTGCATTAGAAGGAGTTAATTTATTTTTTAAAGAAAAATATGAATTGTAGAAGATTAAGGAGATAATTATGGAGGAAGTTAGTATTAAGGCATTTGGTGCTTATGCTCCAAACCGTATTGTATCTAACGATGATTTAAGTAAAATAGTTGAAACAAATGATGAGTGGATTGTAGAAAGAACAGGAATAAGAGAAAGAAGAATTTCAGAAGGAGAAGATACTTCAAGTATAGCAGTAAAGGCTGCAACTAAAGCTTTAGAAAGAGCAAATTTAAAAGGAGAAGATATAGATTTAATCATAGTTGCAACTATAACTCCAGATAAATTTACTCCATCAGTCGCATGTTTAGTACAAAAAGAAATTCAAGCTGAAAATGCAATGGCTTTTGATGTTAGTGCTGCATGTTCAGGATTTATTTTTGCTCTTCAATCTGCTTATTCCATGATGAAGGTTACAGAAAACTTTAAAAATGCATTAGTTATTGGAGTTGAAACCTTATCTAAAATAATGAACTGGGAAGATAGAAGTACCTGTGTATTATTTGGAGATGGAGGAGGTGCAGTTATTCTTTCTAAGGAAGAAGGAAATGGTGGAATAAAGGAATTTTATTCTAAATCTATTGGAAAAAAAGGAGACTGCCTTGTAGTTGACGCAATGCCAGTTATTAATCCATTCATTAAGTATAAAGATAATGATACAAATTATCAAAAAATATATATGAATGGAGGAGAAGTGTTTAAATTTGCTACTAAGGTAATAGTAGAAACTATAAAGAAGATATTAGAAAAAAGTTCTTTGACAATTGATGATATTGATTATATAGTACCTCATCAAGCAAATTTAAGAATTATTGATTATGCAGCAAGAAAGTTAAAAGTAGATAGTTCTAAGTTTTATACTAACTTAGAAAGATATGGCAATACATCTTCTGCATCAATTCCTCTTGCATTAAATGAAATGTATGAGAAAAATTTATTAAAAAAAGGCCATAAGATTATTTTAGTAGGCTTTGGTGGTGGACTTACTTATGGAGCAGTTTTAATAGAACTATAAATCACCTATAAATAAAGCATACAAAATATTAAAATATATAATGAATTATTAAATATTTTTGGGAGGATATGAAAATGATATTTGAAGAAATTAGAGACGTTATTTGTGAACAATTAGAGGTTGAACCAGAAAAAGTTACACTTGAAACAACATTTGAAGAATTAGGAGCAGATTCTTTAGACCTATTCCAAGTTGTTATTGAAATTGAAGATAAATATGGAATACAACTTGAAAATGCAGAAAAGATAAAAACAGTTAAAGATGCTGTAGATTATGTAACAGAAGCTACTAAGTAGAAGAATATATTAAAAGCTTTAATCGGGCGTCATAAGTTAAATAAAGATGCCCGATTTCACTTTATATTTTTTTTATAAGTATTAGGAGGCAAAGCAATGAAGAATAATAGAATTTGTGAGCTATTAGGTATAGAGTATCCTATAATTCAAGGGGGAATGGCTTGGATAGCAGATGCATCTTTAGCAGCAGCTGTTAGTGAAGCAGGTGGACTTGGTATAATAACAGGAACTGCACCAATTGAATGGATAAGAGATGAAATAAGAAAGGCAAAAAAGTTAACTAATAAGCCTTTTGGAGTTAATATAATGTTAATGTCACCACATGCAGATGATGTTGCAAAATTAGTTTGCGAGGAAAATGTAAAAGTTGTTACAACTGGAGCAGGAAGTCCAGGAAAGTATATGGAAATGTGGAAGGAACATGGAGTAAAGGTTATTCCAGTAGTTGCATCTGTAGCTCTTGCAAGAAGAATGGAGAAAATGGGAGCAGATGCTATTGTTGCAGAAGGAACTGAATCAGGAGGACATGTAGGTCAATTAACTACTATGGCTCTTGTACCACAAGTAGCAGATGCAATAGACATTCCAGTTTTAGCAGCTGGAGGAATTGGAGATGGACGTGGAATTGTAGCAGGATTTGCTTTAGGTGCTGAAGGAGTTCAAATAGGAACAAGATTCTTAGTTGCTAAAGAATGTACAGTTCATCAAAATTATAAAGATAAAGTTTTAAAAGCAAAAGATATAGATACAGAAGTAACAGGAAGAAGTACAGGTCACCCTGTAAGAGTTCTTAAAAATAAATTAGCAAGAGAATTTAATAAACTTGAAAAAGAAGGAGCTCCAATAGAAGAAATAGAAAAGCTTGGGGAAGGAGCTTTAAGAAAAGCTGTAAAAGATGGAGATGTAGATTTTGGTTCTGTTATGGCAGGACAAATAGCAGGTCTTGTTAATAAGGAACAAACATGTAAAGAGATTATAGATGAATTAGTAAGTGAAGCAGATAGCATATTTAAGAAATTAGGAGGATACAATGAATAGCAATAAAATAGCATTTTTATTTCCAGGTCAAGGGGCACAATATGTTGGCATGGCAAAAGAATTGTATGAAAATATTGATGAATGTAAAAAGATTATAGATGAAGGCGAAAAAATCTTAAATATGCCTATAAAAGAATTGTTATTTAATGGTCCTGACGATGAATTAATGGCAACAGAAAATGCACAACCTGCTATTTTATTGGCTTCTTTAGCTGCTTTAAAAGCATTGGAAATTAATGGTATAAATGCTGATTATACAGCAGGACTTTCTCTTGGTGAATATGGAAGTCTTATTTATGGAGGAGCATTATCTTTTGAAGAAGGTCTTTTGCTTATAAAAGAAAGAGGAAGAATAATGGGTTCTGCTCTTCCAAAAGGACTTGGAAAAATGGCAGCAATAATGAGACTTGATGATGAAAAGTTTAATGAACTTTTAAAAAGAGCTAGTGAATATGGAGTTTGTGAAGGAGCTAATTATAACTGCCCAGGACAAGTTGTTATAGCAGGAGAAAATAAAGCAATAGAAAAAGCAATAGAAATTGCAACAGAACTAGGTGGAAGAGGAGTTCCTCTAAATGTAAGTGGACCTTTCCATAGTTCACTTCTTGAAGGTGCAAGTAATGATTTCTATGAAACAATTAAAAAAGTAGAGATAAATCCATTAAATAAAACTGTTTATTCAAATGTAAAAGGTCTTCCATATGATGAAAATGATGATATAAGAATGTTATTAAAAAATCATATAAGAACATCTGTATATTTTGAAAAATCTATAAGAGATATGATAGATAAAGGAGTAGATACATTTATTGAAGTAGGGCCTGGAAAAACTTTAAGAGGATTTGTAAGAAAAATTGATAGAAGCAAAACTTTATTGAATGTAGAAGACTTAGCTTCATTAAAGGCTACAGTTGACAAGTTAAATGAAAATAATTAGGAGGTTTTTATGTTAAAAGGTAAGTGTGCTATAGTTACAGGAGCTGCAAAAGGCATTGGAAAGGCAATAGCTTTAAAGCTTGCTTCATTAGGTGCTAACATAGTTTTAAATTATAGAAGTAGTGAAGAAAAGGCCATTGAAACTGAAAATGAAATAAAAGCTCTTGGAGTTGAAGTTTTAAGAGTTAAAGGTGATATAAGCAATATTTCTGATGTTGAAAATTTAGTTAATACTGCTAAAGAAAAGTTTGGAAAAATTGATATAATGGTAAATAATGCAGGTATAACTAAAGATACTTTAATATTGAGAATGAAAGAAGAAGATTTTAATTCTGTTATTGATGTTAATCTTAAGGGAGTTTTTAATTGCTTAAAGACAATAACTCCTGTTATGGTAAGACAAAAGTCTGGAAAAATAATAAATCTTTCTTCTGTAGTAGGAATAGCAGGAAATGCAGGTCAAGTAAATTATGCTGCATCAAAGGCTGGAGTAATAGGAATGACTAAATCTTTAGCAAAGGAAATTGGAGCTAGAGGTATTACTGTAAATGCAGTTGCTCCAGGATTTATTGAAACTGATATGACAGAAGTTTTAGGAGAAAAGTTTAAAGAAGAAACTAAAAAAGCAATTCCATTAAAAAGACTTGGAAAACCAGAAGATGTTGCAAATGTTGTAGCATTTTTAGCAAGTGAAGATGCTGATTATATTACAGGACAGGTTATTCAAGTTGATGGTGGAATGGTAATGTAGGAGGATTTTATGGATAGAAGAGTTGTTATAACTGGAATGGGAGCTATTACTCCTTTAGGTAACAATGTAGAAACCTATTGGGAAAATTTAAAAAATGGGGTTTTAGGAATAGATTTTATTAAAAATGTTGATACTGAAAATTTTGAAGTTAAAATAGCAGCAGAAGTTAAAGATTTTAATCCAGAACCTGTTATAGA
>JALFQD010000147.1 GCA_022785265.1 Clostridium sp.
TCACTTTTAAAAAATATGCCAGAACCTATTACAATTCCAACAATCATAGCAATAGTGGTAAATAAACTATATTCATTTTTTTTCATAAAAATTCTCCTTTTGTTTTATCTTTTGTATATTAACTTATGTTTTAAGCTATAATATTATAACATGAAAAAATAATTTCTGTAACACTTATTACTTTTAAATACTATTTCTACAATTTAAAAAGAAATCTAATATTTTAATAAAAAAAATTACTTTTGTGAAACATAATATAATAATTTTATATTATTTACAGATTTCACACTATCAGCTATAAGAAGGAGGGACTAACATGAAAAGAAAAATTATGGCTATGGTAGCAGTTACAGTTCTTTTATCAAATTTATATGGATGTGGAGATATGGTTAATATGCCTTATACAAACAGTACAGAAAATAATATGGAAGAAGATTTGACAACAAAAAAGATAGTTGCTGAAACAAAAGTTATAGATAAAAATGATAAAAAGATTAAAACACAAGAGGAAGAGATGTCTAATTTAGTTAAGGATGAAGATGATGTTATAAATAATAGCTATCATGAGAACAATAGAGAGAATATAAAAGAAGATAATATAGAAGAGAATAAAGAAGAAAAAGATAAAGAAGAAAATATAGAAAAGGAAAAAACTGAAGTGAAAAAACTTTCAGAAGAAGAAGCAATGGATATATTAAATAATTCTATTAATACTGATACATATAAAGTGGAGATAAATAATAATAATTTTATTTATGAAGGAAGAGAATATTATCAATATATTGTAAATTATGATGATATAACTTCTCAATATTCATTAATTGTTGACAAGGAAACAGGAAAAGTAAAATGTTATAGAGTTGATGGATTTGTATGTGATCTTGAAGGAAGTATGTTTTCAAAAGATTATAATGAATCATTAAAAGAATCATGTGCTTGGGATGGAGAATATTATCTTAAAGATGGAGATGGAATATTAAATATAAGTGATACAGATAAATATTCATTTAAATTTAATATATATGGAAATATAAATGATAAAATACTAGAAAATATCAATGGAGTAGCTAAAACCTCAGATAATGTTGGAAATTATGTTTATGATAATGGAGAAACTTTAAACTTTATAATTGGAAATGGATACATTGAGATAAATAGATTTAATACTTTGGGAGAAACAGTTTTTCATGGACTTTATTTTCCAGAATAAATAATATTAGTAATTTTAGGAGTACAGTAAATATCTGTACTCCTAAATATATTTTGTGATATATTATTTATATAAGGTAAGAGGGAGGAAGGATTTGAGGACTTTATGAAAAATATAAAAAAGATAGTGGTAATTTCAGGGGTTGTTGTAATTATGTTTTGTGGTTATGGAGTTACAACAGAAGTTACTGATACTAAAAAAGAAAATAAAAATTTAATAAATAAATATTTTGAAAACAGTCAAACTTCAAATAATAATTCTAAGGAAACTTCTACAAAAATTCCTAAAAAAATTTCCTTAGAGACAACAACAGTTACTTCAAATGAACTTAATAATAAATCTCAAAAAGAAAATAATGAGCTTATAAATAATAAAAATAATGAAGAATATATAAGTGAAGAAAGTAGTTATTTAAACAATAAAGAGAAAAATAATAATAAAAAAGAAGCTAGTAATAAAGAAAATAATAAAGAACAAAATAATAAAGAACAAAATAATAAAGAACAAAATGATAAAGAACAAAATGATAAAGAACAAAATAATAAAGAACAAAATGATAAAGAACAAAATGATAAAGAGGATATTAAAGAAGAAGATACTATTATTACAGAAGAAGAAGCTGAAAAAATAATACAAGCTCAACTTAAAGAGGAATATTTATTAGAGATAAATAATATAAATTTTGAAATGGATGGGGAATCTTATTATCAATATTTAATAAATTATAATGATATAACATCTCAAGATTCAATAATAATAAATAAGAAAAGTAAAAAAATAATGTGTTATAGGGTTGATGGAGTTACATATAATTTTGAAGAAAGTCAATATTCTAAAGATTATAATAAAGAAAATGAAAATAATTATAATTTAGATGGAAAATTTTATTCAGAAGATAAAACAGAAACTTTAGAATTAAATTCAATAAATAAAAGTTCTTTTAATTTTAACTTAGAGTATTATTATAATAGTGAAAAAGAACATAATTCAGGGATAGCTGATATATCAAATAATATAGCATTATGTAAATACAATGATGAAAAAATAATAGAATTTATATTTGGTAATGATTTTATAGAAGTTAATATTTATGATAAGGATAAAGAAAATATTTTTCATAGAAATTATTATAAAGATTGATAAATATTTCACAATATAGAATAAATGAAATTTGAATGGAATAATTATACAATAATGATTTACAATGGTTAAAAATCGGTTATTTTAGAAAAATATTAAGAAAAACTATAATAAGTTTAAATAAATAAAGATAATTAAAGTATTTTGTAATTATTTTCACTAGAAAGTATAAAATTAATATTTAAATAAATTAAAAATGATGGTAAAATATAAACTATACTTGTAGTTTATAGACTATTAGTATGTTCATAAATTTAAGGGGTGGAAAAAATGAATAAGACAGTTGGCTGTACTTTACTTATTAAAGATGATTTTAATAATGTATTAGTATTAAACAAAAAGGTAAAAAGAGGAGAGGAACCGACTTGGTCATTACTTTCAGAAAAAAATAGGGGAAAAGAAAGTGATGAAAAATGTATTGATAGAGCTGTAAAGGATGTATTAAAATCAATACCATTTGAAACAAAGTTTATTGGAGAGTATGAATCTGATAATGAAACGTTTAAAGTCTATTCTGCTATATTAAGAGAAAGAATAGTGTTACATAAAAACTACAAGGAATGTAAATGGGTAGGAAAAAATGAATTAGATAAGCTTAATTTGCTTGAAAGAGATAAAAATATACTAAAGGAATATCTTGCTTAAAAATATAAAAATAGCTGAGAAAATTATGTCAGGTTTCTCAGCTTATTTTTTTAATCTGTATTAATTTTTATAACTCTTATTTTTGAATAAAATGAAGGATAAACGTAGTTTAAAGGAAAATCTTTTTTATCATCACTATGGCAGCAATATAAATATTCTCCATTATCAAGAACCTTTGTTATGATTATTGAATGAGAAAAAAATCCTTTTTGAGAGGAATAAAATTGAACAATATCTCCTTCTGAATAAATTTTATTTTTTGTTATATCTATTCCTTTTCCACTATTTAATAAGTAGTAATATAGTTCATTTACTCTAAGCCAAGGATGGGTGTATGGTTTCCAAGTATAAGAATAGGGAAGACCTCCATAATCAAGACATTGAGAAATAAAATTTGTGCAATCACCTCCTCTTTTTGAAAAATCCTCATAATTTGCATTCCTTTTTAAAGCATATTTTCTAGCATAATAAACAGCCCTTTCTGGTACATATTTTCCTTGAATTCTTTTATTAGAAAAATTTAATCTGAAAATTTTTATCATCTCCCCATAATAAAAAGAAAACTTAGTAATATTAATATTAGTTTTGTGGATAATTATGAATTGAGATGATATAATGTAGCATGATAATTAAAATAAAACATGAAGGGAAGACTAATTAAATGAAAGATTCACATAACTCAATATTAGAAAGAGAAGAAGAAGTAAAGGGAATTTTAAATAATTTTTGTGATAATTATTTAAATGAGAACTATAAGGTAGTATCCAATAGGCTATGTGAAGCAATTATAAAGAAGGATGAAGAGTTATTAATCAAAGGAAAAAGCTCTGCATGGGCCTGTGGAATAATTCATGCTATAGGAAGTATAAATAATTTATTTAATAAGGATAATGATATTTATATTAAAGCTAAGGATTTATATCAAATCTTTAATGTAAGTAGTTCAACAGCTCTTAATCGTTCTAAACAAATACAAAATATTATAAATACATCAAAGGATGATATTTGGAAGATAGTCGAAAAAGTGGAAGAAGAAAGCGACAATAAATTTGAGGAGGCAGAACTTTTAATAAGTCAAGCATGGCAGTGTAAAAACTTTAATAAAAAGAAGAAGTTTGCTAAAGAAGCACTAGAAATTTGTGATTATTGTGTTGATGCTTATATAATTTTATCAAAGGATAATTCAAAAAGTAATGAAGAAAAAAAAGAATTATTAGAAAAGGCTGTTAAAGGAAGTCTAAAGCTTTTAGGAGTTTCAGATATGTCTCAAATACCAAAAGAAACATGGGAACTTCCAGAAATAACATCATTACTTGGGTCTTCTTACAATCTTTTATTTCAATTATGGAATATGGGAGAAAGAAGGAAGGCAATAGATTTAGGATTAGAAATTTTAAAATATGATAAAAAAGATATGCTTATGATAAGGGCAGTTATAATAAATTGGATACTTTTTGAAAATAATATAGATGAAGCAGAGAAATTTTTAGATACATATAAAAATGATTATTTAAGTGCATTTAAATATAGTAAGGTTATAATTGAATATTTAAAAGGAAACTTAGAAAAGGCAGAAAGTCTTCTTAAAGAAGCATATAAATTTAATCCATATGTAATGCCATATATATTAAAGCAAAAAAAGATACCAGAAAACTTACCTAAGATACAAAGCTTTAGAAGTGAAGAGGAAGCAGTTCATTATATGACTAAGGCTATTGTAGTGTGGAAAAGTATTGATGGAATAAGTAAATGGGTAAAGGAAATTTATAAAAAAGGCTTATAAACATAGAGGTGATTTTTATGAGATATGTCTTTATAGGTATAATATTTTTTCTTATAATTGTTAACTTTGTATTGTTTTTTATAGGAAGAAAACATGCTTCAAATATTTCTGAGGATAAAGAAGCAAGTGATATGGAATTTAAAAAGGGTATGAAATATTTTATATCTGCAGCTATAGTATCTTTTTTAACTATAATAATAATTTCTGTAG
>JALFQD010000322.1 GCA_022785265.1 Clostridium sp.
GGTAATATATAATTTAAATAAGGCATTTATAATTAAAAAGGAAGTGTGGAAAATGGATTTAATGACTCAGAAAAAAACAATAGAATTTATTTATGACATAATAGAAAAGAAAAATAGCAATATATCATTTGTAAAATATAAACCAGAAAAAGAAAGCTTTAAATCTTTTAAAGATTCAATTGAGCCATTACCAAGAAGTACACCAGAAGAACAGGGAATTTCCTCTAAGTATTTAGAAAATTTTTATAATGAATTGAAAAATATAGATGAATTAAATATTCATACAATAATGATTTTAAAAAATGGAAATGTTATTTCAGAAGGTTCTTTTGCACCTTATAAGACAAATATATGGCATGTAACCCATTCTTTGTGTAAAAGCATTACAGCTTTAGCAATAGGACTTCTTATAGATGATAAAATTTTAAGTTTAGATGATAAATTAGTAAAAATATTTGAAAAAAAGGTAAATCCAATAATATTTTTAAAACAAAAAGATATTACAATTAAACATCTACTATCAATGACTGCAGGAGTTAATTTTAATGAAACAGGTGCAGTTACTGAAAATGATTGGGTTAAGTCTTTTTTAGAATCTAATGTGAAATTTGAGCCAGGGACAAAATTTTTATATAACAGCATGAATTCTTATATGCTTTCAGCTATTGTTAAAGAAGTAACTGGAAGAGGGGTTTTTGATATTTTAAAAGAAAGAATTTTTAATCCTTTAGGTATAAATAAAATTTATTGGGAAAAATGTCCTAAAGGAATAGAAAAAGGTGGCTGGGGACTATACATGTGTCCTGAGGACATGGCAAAGCTTGGACAACTTCTTTTGCAAAAAGGAAAATGGAAGGGTAAACAGCTTATTTCTAAAGAATGGATTGAAAATATGACAAGCAAAAAAATAGATACACCTTCAGAAATGGGTAAATATGGTTATGGGTATCATGTATGGATTTCAGCAAGAAAAGATTCCTATCAATTTAATGGGATGCTTGGACAAAATGTTATAGTATTTCCAGACATAAATATGGTTATTGTAACCACAGCAGGAAATAGTGAACTTTTTCAACATTGTAGAATTATGGAGTTAATAGAAAAATACTTTGCAAAGGATTTTACTCCTAAAGATAGTTTACCTAAAAATAATAAAGCTTATAAAAATCTTTTAAATGTAGAAAATAGTTTAGGAATAAAAATTGACAATAAAGGATGGAAGAAGTATTGTCCTAAAAAGATAAAAAATCTTATAAATAAAGATAATCTTCCTAATGAATGTAAAGAAATTAGTGGAAAATCTTATAGTATGGATTTTTCAGCAGCAGGATTATTGCCCATATTTATACAGGCACTTCATAATAATTATTCAAAGGGAGTAACAGAAATTAAGTTTTTTATGGATAATGATGAGTTTGTTATTATGCTAAATGAAAAAAAAGAAAGCTATATACTTCCTATAGGTTTTGAAAAAACAAAATATAAGGAAATTAGTATTAATGAAGAATTTTATATAGTAGGCTGTGATGGAGAGTTTGCAACAGACGAAGATGGAACTTTAGTATTAAAGTTAAGATTTTCTTTTATTGAAACATCAAATACAAGATATTTAAAAATATTCTTTTATAAAGATGAAATCCTAACAAAATGGAGTGAAGTGCCTGGAATGAAGCTTATTATGGAAGGAATTATTTCATTAGTAAATGGAGAAGGAAAAAATTCTATAATGAATACAATTGTTTCTAAAACCAATTCAGAATATATAATGTATAAGATAAAAAGTGCAATAGAACCAAGAGTAAGAGGAAAACTTAAAAGTTTATAAATAATAAAAAAGAATGAATAAAAAACTTATAATTATGAAATAATAAAAAAATAAGGATTATAGTATTACAAAAGAAAAAAGGAGACTTTATGGAAGAAGAAAAACTTAAATTAGAAAATACATATATTAAGTTACCAAAGATGTTTTATTCAATACAAAATCCAAGCCATGTATTAAATCCTAAGTTGCAAATATTTAACTATTCCTTAGCAGAGGATTTAGGATTGGATTCTAAATTTTTTACAAGCCATGAAGGAATAGAAATACTTTCAGGAAATAAGATTTTAGAACACTCAACTCCAATTTCACAAGCATATGCAGGACATCAATTTGGATATTTTACAATGTTAGGTGATGGAAGAGCTACACTTTTAGGAGAATTTATAGATAAAAAAGGTGAAAGGCTTGACATTCAGCTTAAAGGCTCAGGAAAAACTAAATATTCTAGAGGTGGAGATGGAAAGGCAGCTTTAGGACCAATGCTAAGAGAATATATTATAAGTGAAGGAATGAATGAATTAAAAATTCCAACAACAAGAAGCTTAGCTGTAACCACAACTGGAGAAACAGTAATGCGTGAAAAAGAACTTCAAGGTGCTATATTAACTAGAGTAGCTAAAAGTCACATAAGGGTAGGAACTTTTGAATATGTATCACAATGGGGTTCTACTAAAGATTTAAAAGCTTTAGCAGATTATACTATAAAAAGACACTTTAAAGAAGGATTATATAGTGAAAATCCTTATTTATTTCTTCTTAATGAAGTAGTAAAAAAGCAAGCAGAGCTTATTTCAAAGTGGCAACTTGTAGGTTTTATTCATGGAGTAATGAATACTGACAATATGTCAATAGGTGGAGAAACTATAGATTATGGTCCTTGTGCATTTATGGATATCTATAATCCTAAAACAGTATTTAGTTCAATTGATATTTATGGTAGATATGCTTATGAAAATCAACCTAAAATGGCAGCATGGAATCTTGCAAGATTTGCAGAAACACTTATTCCTTTATTAAGTAATAATGAAGAAGAAGCTATAAATTTAGCACAAAAGTCAATTTTTAATTTTAATGAATTATATGAGGAAAATTGGTATTCTGGAATGAGAAAAAAGCTTGGACTGTTCAATAAAGAAGAAGAGGATAAAAATTTAATTGAGCTCCTTTTAAATATTATGGAAAAATATAAAGCAGATTATACAAATACTTTTTCAAATTTGACATTAGAAAACACTCAAAAAATGGCTATGTTTAGTAGTGATGAATTTAAAAAATGGAATGAATTATGGGAAGAAAGACTAAAAAGGCAAAATGAAAATAAAAAAGAATCTATTAAACTTATGAAGAAAAATAATCCTAGAGTTATACCACGTAATGAAAGGGTAGAGGAATCTTTAGAATATGCAGAAAAAGGAGATTATAGCCTACTTAAAAAGCTTTTATATATTCTTAGTAAGCCTTATGATTATTCTTTAAATGAAAATCATTACATAGAAGTTTCTAATGATAAAGGATGTAAATATAAGACTTATTGTGGAACTTAATAATAAAAAGTATATTTTTTTATTTTATATGAAACTTATGGTAGTATATAATTAACTCAAAAATAAGGGGAATTATTATATAATGGCAAAGGGAGGATTTAAATGAAGGTATTTATAATGAGAGTTAAATTGAGAGCTTCTTGGGTGCATTCTTTAAAGGAAAAAAGAATGGTTGTAAAAAGTATAGTTCAAAAGTTAAAGAATAAATTTAATATATCTGTTATAGAATCAGAAAAACAAGATATGCATCAAACTATAGTAATAGGAATATGTGGAGCTTGTGGAACTCATGCTATGGCAGATTCAACAATAGAAAATATTATAGACTTTATAGAAGAAAATACAGATGCTGAGATAGTTGATATTAAAAAAGAAACAAATGAGTATTAGAAAACATAAGTTCATAATAGAATTTTCAGAAAATTATACTAATTCAATTTACATAATTTAATTATTAATGTATAATAAAACTAGTGATTAGAGTGCAAATATTAAAAATGAAAATTAAAGATAAGAATTTTTATAAAAGTAAGGAGGTTTTTTTATGAATAAAAATGTATTTAGAAATTTATCATATGGTGTTTATGTAGTATCAACTTTAGATGGAAAAAGATTAACAGGATGTACAGCAAATAGTGCTATGCAAATAACCTCTTCGCCTGCAACTATTGCAATTAGCATTAATCATGATAATTATACTCATAAATGTATAAAAGAAAATGGTAAGTTTTCAGTTTCAATTTTATCAGAAAAAAGTGATCCTAAAATAATAGGTAATTTTGGCTTTCAATCAGGAAGAGATGTTAATAAATATGATAATATAAAGCATGAAATAAAAAGTGATATGCCAATTGTAAGTGATTCTTGTGGTTACATTGTATGTAAGGTTATAGATACTATGGAGACATCTACACATACAGTATTTTTAGGAGAGGTAATTGATGGAGATGTTCTTAAAAATGAAACTCCAATGACTTATGCATATTATCATAATGTTGTAAAGGGAAAGAGTCCTAAAGCAGCTCCAACTTATATACCAGAAGAAAAGCAGGAAGCTGAAGAAGGAAAGTATATATGTAGTATATGTGGATATATATATGATGGTGATATTCCATTTGAAGAATTACCAGATGATTATAAATGTCCTATATGTAAGCAAGGCAAAGATAAATTTGTTAAAGCTTAAGTAAAATATTTTGGAGAAAATTTAAAATGCTTTTTAAATGCTCTTAAAAAACTTGAATAATCATTAAATCCACATTCAATTGAGGCTTTTGTAATAGGGGTTCCATTTTGTATTAAATCCCTTGCATACAAAAGTCTTTTTTGAAGTATATAATTATGAAGAGTCATTTTTGTATCTTCTTTAAACTTTCTCATAAGATAATATTTACTTAT
>JALFQD010000301.1 GCA_022785265.1 Clostridium sp.
TGAGTATTTAAAAAATCATAGTGAAGGGCTTATTGCATTAAGTGCTTGCTTAGGTGGAGAAATTCAAAATAATATTTTAAAAGGAAATGAGGAAAAAGCAAAGGAAATAGCTTTACTATATAAAGATATTTTTAAAGAGGGATTTTATTTAGAACTTCAGAATCATGGGCTTGAAGAAAATAGAAAGGTTAATGAAACTAATATTAAATTGGCTAGGGAGCTTGATATCCCTCTTGTGGCAACTAATGATGTTCACTATGTAAAAAAAGAGGATGCAAAATCTCATGACATTTTATTATGTATTCAAACTGGAAAAACAATAAATGATGAAAATAGAATGAGATATCCTTCAGAAACATTTTATTTAAAGTCTCCAGAAGAGATGTATGATATGTTTTCTTATGTTCCAGAAGCTTTAGAAAATACAATAAAAATTTCAGAAGAGTGTAATTTTGATTATAAATTTCATGAATCAAAGCTTCCAAAATTCCCATTGCCAGAAGGGTGGAGAGCTTATGATTATTTAAGGGAAAAATGTTATAGTGGGCTTATTGAACGATATGAAGAATTTAAACATTTAAGGGGAAGACCTTTAGATTATGATGAAATTTTCTCTATAGAAGGTAAGGGAAAGGAATATGTAGATAGGCTGGAATATGAACTTGGAATAATAAAACAGATGGGATATGTTGATTATTTCTTAATTGTTTGGGATTTCATAAGATTTGCTAATGAAAAAAGAATACCAACAGGTCCAGGAAGAGGTTCAGGAGCTGGTTCCATAGTTGCCTATACCCTAGGAATAACAAAAATTGATCCTATAAAATATAGCTTACTATTTGAACGCTTCTTAAACCCTGCAAGAGTAAGCATGCCGGACATAGATTCAGACTTTGACTATGAACGTAGACAAGAAGTTATAGATTATGTTGTAGAGAAATATGGTGAAAATAATGTTTCTCAAATAATAACATTTGGAACTATGGCTCCTAAAATGTGTATAAGAGATGTAGGAAGAGCTATGGATTATAGTTATGCAGAAGTTGATAGAATAGCAAAAATGATTCCTAACTCTCCAAAAATCACAATAAGTAAGGCTTTAGAAATGAATCCAGAGTTTAAAAAGGCTTATGATGAAGAAGAAAGAGTGAAGACACTAATAGATATAAGCAAAAGCTTAGAAGGACTTCCAAGACATTCTTCAACTCATGCAGCAGGAGTTGTTATAGCCTCAAGACCATTAGTAGAATATGTACCTCTTCAAAAGAATGAAGAAATGATTGTAACACAATTTGGAATGACAACTTTGGAAGAGCTTGGACTTCTCAAAATGGATTTTCTTGGGCTTAGAACTTTAACAGTAATGAACGATGCTGTAAAAATGATTGAAGAAAATAGAAATAAAAAAATAAATTTAGATAAGATAGATTTTGATGATAAAGAAGTTTATAAAATGATTGGAGATGGATATACAACAGGAGTATTCCAATTAGAATCCCCTAGAATGACTTCATTTATGAAAGAATTAAAACCTGATAGTTTAGAAGATATAATAGCTGGAATTTCCTTATATAGACCAGGTCCAATGGCAGAAATTCCACGATATATAGAAGGAAAAAACAATCCAGATAAAGTAAAGTATGATACACCTGAATTGAAGGATATACTTGATGTTACGTATGGAGTAATGGTCTACCAAGAACAAGTAATGGAAATAGTTAGAAAACTGGCTGGATATTCCCTAGGTAGGAGTGATATGGTAAGAAGAGCCATGTCTAAGAAAAAACATGAAGTAATGGAAGAGGAACGAAAAAACTTTATCTATGGAATTGTAGATGAAGAAGGAAATGTTCAAGTTCCTGGTTGTATAAGAAATGGGATTAGCGAATCCATTGGTAACAAGATATTTGATACAATGATGGACTTCGCATCATATGCATTCATATAAATCAAGAGTGCCTTTGTAGTAGGAGCTACAAAGCAAATAGGGTTAATTGCGGGAAACACCTTAGAGCCTTAAATACCAACTTAGTCTAGTAATAGAACTAAGGGCTTAATTTAATCAATTAAGAGAAGGTAAAAAGTTTAAGGATTGGTCAATCCGCAGCCAAGTTTCCTAGAAATAGGTTAAAGGTTCAGAGACTAGATAAATTAGCCTAAGTAATAAATTATATGGTGAAATATCCACGAGTGCCCTATGCCTTATTTAACATAAGGTAGTGATATAGTCCGATCTTTATAGAAATATAAAGTTTAAGGTTTAAATTCCTTAAAGTAACAAAATGTCAACAAGTCCCATGCGGCAGCCTATGCAGTTGTTGCTTATCAAACAGCATTTTTAATGAGATATTATCCAGTTGAAATGATAGCAGCAATGCTTAATTCAGTTAAAGATAGTAGTGAAAAAGTTGCTTACTATATTAAGTTTGCAGAAGAGAAAGGAATACAAGTATTACCTCCTAACATAAATGAAAGTTATGGAAAATTTACAGTTAAGGGTGATGTCATAATTTTTGGAATTGGAGCTATAAAAAATGTTGGAATGAATGTAGTAGATTCTATAGTAAAAGCTAGAGAAATTAAAGGAAAATTTACTTCTCTAGAAGATTTTATAGATAAAATAGATACATCAGCAATAAATAAAAGAGCTGTTGAAAGTCTAATTAAAGCTGGAGCAATGGATGACTTTAAAGTATTTAGGTCAAGAATGCTTGCGGTATTTGAAAAAGCTATGGATGGAAGAACAAATGAAAGAAAAAGAAACATAGAAGGACAGATAAGTTTATTTAGTTTAGATGAAAATTCCATAGATATCCCAAAAATAAATTATCCAAACATAGAGGAATTTGATAAATCAACTATTCTAGCAATGGAAAAAGAAATGACAGGATTATATTTATCAGGACACCCACTAGATGAATATAAGAAAAGTTTAAGTATGCAAACTACAGCAACTATAAGAGAAATAAATGAATCTTATGAATTAATTCAAGAAACTTCACAAAACCTAGAAGAAGGAATTTTAGATAAGCAACTTAAATTTAAAGATAATGATAGAGTTATACTAGGAGGAATACTAAATTCAGTTAATGAAAAAGTTACAAAAAACAACACTTTAATGGCATTTTTACAACTTGAAGATTTAACAGGAGTAATAGAGATAATAGTATTTCCTAAAACGTTAGATAATCTTAGAAATGTTATAGAAAAAGATAAACTTGTAGTAGTAAAAGGAAGAATAAGCATTAGAGAAGATGAACCACCAAAGCTTATTTGTGAATCAATAAGTGGATTAGAAAAAGTTAATGGAGATAAAGTTTATATTCAAATTGAGACTAAAAACTTCATTAATGATGTAAAATTTAAATTAAAAAACTGCACATCAGCAAAGAAAGGAAATACCCCAATATACTTATATGTAAAAAAAGAAAAGAAGTATTATAGACTTTCAAGTGA
>JALFQD010000326.1 GCA_022785265.1 Clostridium sp.
TATTAATTGATTTTCATCTTTTATTAAATCCTTAGCTCTTGGATTATCATGGTTTTCTAAAAATCTTAGCTTTATATAATTTTCTGGATAAATTCCTTCTTGTAAATTCAACCTATCTATATAATAACTTAAAGTATTTTCACCTTTTAAATATCCAGCAAAATAAGGTTGAACATCATAATCATAACATATATCAAAAGCTTGGTATACTTCACAATCAGAATTACAAGAAACTCCATGTCTTCTTAAATCTATAAGAAAATTAGTATGAACTGATTCTGCAAGCCATATAGCATTTGGTCTTACTTTAGATACTTCTTCTCTTGCCTTAATCCAAAAATCTACTGGAATTAAAGAAGCCACATCACATCTGAAACCATCAACTATTTCTGCCCACATTTTTAATGTATCTATTTGATAAGTCCATAAATCTTTATTATTATAATCTAAATCTACTACATCCCACCATTCTCCAACTCTATTTCCTAAATTTCCATCAGGCTTTTTATAAAAATATTCTGGATGATTCTCTACAAGCCATGAATCTGGTGAAGTGTGATTATAAACCACATCTATTATACATTTCATTCCTAAATCATGTATTTTATTTACACAACTTTTAAAATCCTCTAAAGTTCCATACTCTGGATTAACTTCTCTGTAATTTCTAATAGCATATGGACATCCTAAATCCCCTTTTTTATTTTTAATTCCAATTGGATGAATAGGCATAAACCATATTATATCTGTTCCTAAATTTTTTATTCTTTCTAAATCCTTTTCAACAGCTTTAAAAGTTCCTTCTTCAGTATGATTTCTTACATAAATTGAATAAATAACTTCTCCTCTTAAATTTAAGTCAGTATTTCTTGCCATTTTAATCCCTCCAAAAAAATAAATTTATATGATAACGTTATTATACCTAATACATTCTTAAAATTCTTGCATTATTTTTGTAATTTATATAACAATTCTGATTATATAAAATAAAAAAAACAGAATAAATATATTTTTTACTCCTTTGCCTTACTTAGCTTAAAAAGATAAAACAATATATTCACTCTGTCTTAATAAAATTCATATTCTTATTATTTTTTCTTATTATTTTTTATTTCTTTTATATATTTATAAACTTCATTATCTAATTTTAAAGCTTCATTTACATCTTCTTTAGATAAATGTTTAAATGCATATTTATAATCATAATATTTTTGAATAATATTTTTAAAATTAATATTTAATTCTTCATCTACCCTCGTTGAAAATCTCATAAGAGTTTCTCCATCTTTAGGAATTAGATTACAATTTTTTAAAAGCAATATTATATCTGCTATAATTCCTTCTAATGCTTCTTCATTAGAAAGCTTTAAAAGCTTGTTTAGTTTTCGTTTTCTTTCAGTTAAATATACTACTAATATTGATAATAATGCTAATAAAGCTATTAATATAATAATATAAGTACTACTATTATTACTATTTATAATTTTTCTTGTTCCACCTTCACCTTCTTCACTAACTATTTCATTGCTTACCTCTACTATTCCTGGTGTTGGGTCAAATATCTTCCATCCATACCCTGCTATATATACTTCAACAAAAGCATGACCTTTTTTAGCATTAACTTCATATGTGCCAGCATTTCTATCCTCTTCATCTACTACATACCCTTCAACATATCTTGCTGGAATTCCACTTGCCCTACATAATAAAGTCATTGCTGTTGCATATTGAACACAAAATCCTGTCTTTCCTTCAAAAATGAAATAATCTATATAACTTTCTTTTCCTGTATTTTTAGGCAAAGTTAAACTATATACATAAGAGCCACTTCTAAAATAGCTTTCTATTGCCTTTGCCTTAAAATAAGTTGACTCTTCTCCTCTTGTAAGACTTTTTGATAAATTTATCAATTTATCTGAAGTATCATCTGAAAGCTTAGTATAATTATTATTTATAGTTTCTAAATTTTCTTTTTTTGTTTCATAAACTTTTGAAGTTACACACTCTTTTAATACCTCTAAGTATCTTTCATCATTAAGATAAGCAAGCAAAATAGCTTCTTTAGAACCAAGATCAGGATTATCTTTAATATAACTTAAAGCATACCTATTTCCACTTTGAAATGCCTTACCATCTTTTAAAAATAACATATCAAATCCACTTAAATATACATCTTCTCCTGTTGATAGACTACAAGTTTGAGTTTTAGAAGGATGAATTCCAAACTTAGTATTAAATTTATTAGATATATATACTTCTTGCCTTTCTGTTAATTTTGCATTTTTTACTTTTTTTATTACTTCATTATCCCCATTATATTCACCTATTGCTACTAAAGTAGAGTCTATAGGATAAATTTCTCCACTATTACTTATGCTATTTCCATAAAAGAAATCTTCATTTTCTTCCTTCCATATTCCATCCTGAAATATATCATAATTTTTCACAATAAAATATTCCGGATTATTTCCTGTAAATGTATATAAAACAACATCCTCTCCATCTGTTGTAGATTCATTTACATTTCTGCTATTTCCCCATTCAACACTAAAACCCTTTAAATTTGATTTAGTATAATTTTGAACATAATTTTTAACATCATCTAAAAATCCTATTTTAGGAAGACTTTTTGGTTTAGGCATCATTATTGCAATAGCTAAAATAATTAAAATTACTACTCCTCCAGTAAAAATCATATGCTTATCATTTATATTCATTTTATTTTTTTTATTTGAAGTACTATTTTTTATTTCTATTATCAATATAAAAAATAAGCTTACTAAAAAAAGATATATAAATGTGCTATCTGCTTTATAAACTCCCTTTGCATAAAGAATCAAAGGAATAAAATATAGTAAAATTAATATTACAACCCTTGTTATTATTACTGAAAAATAATAAATCATTGAAGAGTATAAAAAAGTTACAATAGTTAAAATAGAGCTTGTATATATAAAGTTTCCACTCTCTTTTATCTCTCCACCAAATACAAGCCTTGCTATATTAAATTCTTCAATCATTCCTGTTGATTTTGCTAAAACAGACCCTACTATTAATATGGCTAGTAATACAGGTGTATAAAGCATTGGACCTTTTTTGCCTTGTTCATTTACCATATCATAAAAAGCAAAAAATATTATTACTAAAATCAAAATAAGTCCAGAATATAAGAAACTGAAACCTCCATATAGGGAATAAAATATCAATTCGCAACCTAATATAGCAAATATTAATGGTATATAATTATTTTTTATTGTACTTTCTATTCTATTCATATTTTATATCCTCTCTAGTACATAATCCTTCTGAAGATAAAATTCTTCTGGCAATATTTTATCTCTGTTATTACCTATAAGTTCAATTGTATGACACTTATCTTTCATATTAGTTACAAAATCTTGTATTGCAATATCCTTATTACAAGTAATAATTAAAAGGTCATATTTTTCATCTTGAGAAATAA
>JALFQD010000036.1 GCA_022785265.1 Clostridium sp.
TATGATAAAAACAATAGGCTTTTAAAAGAAGGAAATATAAGCTATACTTATGATAATGCAGGAAACTTAATAAAGAAACAAAGTACATCAGAAACAACAGAATATGCTTATAACCTAGATGGCAAATTATCATCAGTAAAGAAAACATCAGGAAGTACAGTAACAAACGAAAGCTATAACTATAATGCTTTTGGAACAAGAATAAAGAAAGTAACAAATGGAGAAGAAGAAAGATATTTAGTAGATGAATATACATCATATTCAAGAGTATTAGAAGAAAAAAATAAAAACAACAATTTAACAGCAACATATACTTATGGACATGAACTAATAAGTCAAAACAGGGCAACTTCTGTAAGCTTTTATAATAGAGATGGTTTAGGAAGTACAACATCATTAACAAATGCAAGCCAGACAGTAACAGATACTTATAGTTATGATGCCTTTGGAAACTTAATAAATAGCACAGGAACAACAAAAAATAACTACCTATTTGCAGGAGAAGAAAAAGACAATACAACAGGATATTACTATTTAAGAGCAAGATATATGGATACCACAACAGGAAGATTTACAAGTGTGGATTCATATTTAGGCTCAGTAGATGACCCAGTAAGCCTTCATAAATATTTATATGCAAATGCAAATCCAGTTAATTATATAGACCCAACAGGATATAATTCATATGGAGAAATGAATCTTGCATTAAAAATACAACTTATATTAACTGACATAACAACATTAAAAATAAATATGTACTGTTGGTATATAAGACTTGGAGAAGCTTCAATAGGTGGAAAGATATTAAAAGAAGTAATTGATGAAAGCTTTGAACTGCTCCTTGAAGGCGATGTAGATATTTATAGTATAATGTGGACTGGTGTTGAGGTTGTTTATGGACTAGCAAATTCAGAGAAAGAGTTTTCAACATTAAAAAAGGCTAATAATACTAATCAAAGTATACCTAAATATGTAAAAGAAATAAAAACTGTTAATATTGATGGTATGGCTATAACAACAGGTCCATATAAAAAGATGCAAAATGCTGGATTAAAAGATGCACATCATATTTATCAAGATGCAGCAGTAAGAGAATTAGATGGGTATAGTAAGTATGATGCATTGACAGTTCAAATACAAGGACCTGCTAATAAAGTTGGCACACCACATTATATTGCAACACAAGCTCAAAGAGTAGGTGGTAGTGGAACACTTGGAATAGAAAGAAACATAGCATATAAATCACTTAGAAAATCAGGATTTTCTGTTGAACAAGCTAAATATTTAGTAAGAGAAGCTGATAAATATTTTGAAGATTTAGGATATAATCTTTATTCTTTAACAAGACGTCCAGGAAATAGAAAATAGGATTTGTGGAGGAAAAAATGGACATTAAATATTTAATTAAACAAGAGGTAAAAAAATTGGTTCAACTACTTGTTGATGGTGAATATGAAAAACTTGAAAAAATGAATAAAATTGGAGTGCTAAAAGCTAATGAATTAGAAAAAGGAATTTTGCAGTATGGGGGAGTTTTAACACTGCCTCCAGATGAAGCTTTTGATGAAATGGATATATTTAAATTAGATAATCCTCGAAAGTATTGTGAAGAATATTTCATTGATATTGAACTATGGATAAATGGTTGTAAGAGTGATTTAACATTATCATGTGAGGGTACAGTTAATAAAAAAAATGAAGTGAATGTTATAATTTATTCAGTGCATGTTCTTTAGTAAGCGAGAGAGAGTTCTCTCGCTACGAATCTAAGGAACTATAAGATTCCCAATAATAAGCCAATAAAAAAATTCAATAACAAGTCATATTTAAGAAATAAGATTTGTTTTGTACTTATAGTATATAATTACCACAAAAATTGTCTTAGGTATATGTAGATGTAAATTTTGATCAAACTTTATTATAAAAAATCCAAAGATAAAAATATTTAATAATGAAGTTTTGATAAAACTTTGTTATAAAAAGCAAAAATGAATTTTATGAAGTTAAGCCATTCCATGAGAATATTTTAATCAAACTTTGTTTTAAATCAACAAACATTTACAACAAAGATTGATTTTTTAAAATAAAGATTGAATAAAGTATAGAAGGCTAGACATTTTTGAATATGAAATATCTAGCCTTCTTCTTATATAAATATGATAATCTTGGAAGAAAAACAGAAATAATTTCTGGTACAAAAACTTTATTATCTTGTGAATATGATGCTTTAGGAAGGGTAATATCACAAACAGATGGAGAAAATAATAAAACAACATATTCTTATGATGAAGTAGGAAACTTAATAGGAGTAACTAACCCTTTAAATCAAAAAACATCATATAAGTATAATGAGATAGGAAACCTTATAGAAGAAACAGATGCAAATGGA
>JALFQD010000049.1 GCA_022785265.1 Clostridium sp.
TGTGTTAAGCACGCCGCCAGCGTTCGTCCTGAGCCAGGATCAAACTCTCAATAAAAAGTTTAATCTCTAAATCTCAAAAAACTTACTAATAAAAGAATTGCTGGTTCTTATAACTTATTTATTCTGTTCAATTTTCAAAGATCATATGCATCGCATTCAAGCGACTTCTATATCCTATCACTTATTTATGTAATAGTCAAGATTATTTTTTAATAACTTTTACATCAGCGACGTTTTTTATACTATCATATTTTATATCTTTTTCTTAATTGTTAATTCTGAATATATTATATTACTTTCATTTTCCTTTATATATTTACGTTTTTTTCATTTTTTCTATTTATGATATTCCAGGTTAAGTTTATTAATTAATTTTTTAGTTTTATATTTAATTTTTTCCCATAATTTGATAAACTTATTAATTGTAAAGGAGGAATCTATAAGATGAAAAAATACTACTTAAAAAAATTAATATTCTTATTTTCTGTTTCTTTGTTAAGTAGCTTATTTTTAGGATGTACAAGAGAAATCCCTATGCCAATAATTGGCGATATAGATGACACTAATGTTAATAAAAATTTTGAAACTGAAATTAATACTGAAAATTCAGAAATTGAACCTTCTAATGAAGAAAATAATGATTTTAATAACATGGAAGAAGAAGATTCTATAGATGAGTTTATTGATGTTGAATCTGATACTTCTGAACAAATTAACAATGAAGAAATTTCTAATAATGAAAATACTGTAAATCCAAATCTAACAACTTCAGAAAATAACGAAGAGTCAAATAATCTAGAAATATCTACTAATAATGATACATTAACAGAAAACAAAATAGGATATATTTATAACATAGCCTATTCTAATAATACATATTATATTGAATTTGATGATATAGAAATCTTCTTAGAAGAAAATGCTAACAAAGAATTTTTAGCTGATGGTAATTCAGAAAAATATCAAGAAATAGAAAATTGTTATTATATTAAAAACCATTATTATATTAAAAATTCTAATAATAATTTAGAAAAATATATTTTAACTGAAAATTGTACTTATGAATTATGTAAATATCAGATTGATTCTTCAAGCAATGATATTAATTTAGTATCTGTTGATTCTGAAACTCTAAAAAATTATATTTTAAAATATCAAAATTTTTATCCAACTAAAGCTTTATTGTTTGATATTACTACTGAAAATAATATTGTAATTAAAATATCAATGCACTTTACTCCTTAAAAAGAAAGTGTGAATTATTACTTTACTTTTTTATTCTATAAATTTCAAGTTTATACAAAGTAATAATTCACATTTTTAAATGGAATTAATTTCCTAAGATTACTTCTTTTATTGAATTTTATTGTTAATTTAAAAAATCATTTATGGCTTAATAAATAATATAATTTCCTATATAACAAAAAAAAGCAGTTAAAAAACTGCTTTTTTTCTATGGAGCAGGTAGTGGGAATCGAACCCACCTTTCCAGCTTGGAAGGCTGGAGTATTACCGATATACGATACCTGCATATTTGGTGCAGATGAAGGGAGTCGAACCCCCACGCCTAAGGCGCTAGATCCTAAGTCTAGTGCGTCTGCCAATTCCGCCACATCTGCATCTTATTATTATTTTTGGTGGCCTACCGGGGAATCGAACCCCGGACACCTTGATTAAAAGTCAAGTGCTCTACCGACTGAGCTAGTAGACCTCTCTTGGCAGGGATAGCAGGATTCGAACCTACGAATGTCGCAGTCAAAGTGCGATGCCTTACCGCTTGGCTATATCCCTACGATGGGGTGAACGATGGGACTCGAACCCACGACAACCAGTGCCACAAACTGGCGCTCTACCAACTGAACTACATTCACCAAAAAATATGGTGCGCCATCAGGGATTCGAACCCTGGGCACCCTGATTAAGAGTCAGGTGCTCTACCAACTGAGCTAATGGCACAAAATGGTGCGTCTTAAGAGATTCGAACTCCCGGCCCACGCCTTAGAAGGGCGTTGCTCTATCCAGCTGAGCTAAAGACGCTTATTGCAATGATGATATGTTATATGTATATCATTCTTTGTCAATACTTTTTTAAAGAAAGTCTTTTAAACTTATTGGAGCAGGTAGTGGGAATCGAACCCACCTTTCCAGCTTGGAAGGCTGGAGTATTACCGATATACGATACCTGCATACTGGTCGGGGTGACAGGTCTCGAACCTGCGACCTCATGGTCCCAAACCATGCGCGCTACCATCTGCGCCACACCCCGTTAATTTAATGGTGCGTCTTAAGAGATTCGAACTCCTGGCCCACGCCTTAGAAGGGCGTTGCTCTATCCAGCTGAGCTAAAGACGCTTGTTGAGAACGATATATATGTTATCATACGCATCATTTTTTGTCAAGACTTTTTTAAAGAAAATCTTTTAAACTTATTGGAGCAGGTAGTGGGAATCGAACCCACCTTTCCAGCTTGGAAGGCTGGAGTATTACCGATATACGATACCTGCATATTTGGAGCGAAAGACGGGACTCGAACCCGCAACATCCACCTTGGCAAGGTGGCGCTCTACCAATTGAGCCACTTCCGCATTTTGGTGCAGATGAAGGGAGTCGAACCCCCACGCCTAAGGCGCTAGATCCTAAGTCTAGTGCGTCTGCCAATTCCGCCACATCTGCATCTTATTATTAATTTTGGTGGCCTACCGGGGAATCGAACCCCGGACACCTTGATTAAAAGTCAAGTGCTCTACCGACTGAGCTAGTAGACCTCCTTTGGCAGGGATAGCAGGATTTGAACCTACGAATGTCGCAGTCAAAGTGCGATGCCTTACCACTTGGCTATATCCCTATAGTGGGGTGAACGATGGGACTCGAACCCACGACAACCAGTGCCACAAACTGGCGCTCTACCAACTGAACTACATTCACCATAATGGTGCGTCTTAAGAGATTCGAACTCCTGGCCCACGCCTTAGAAGGGCGTTGCTCTATCCAGCTGAGCTAAAGACGCTTTTTTCAACAACGATATATATACTATTATATACATCAGTTTTTGTCAAGACTTTTTTAAAGAAAATCTTTTAAACTTATTGGAGCAGGTAGTGGGAATCGAACCCACCTTTCCAGCTTGGAAGGCTGGAGTATTACCGATATACGATACCTGCATACTTGGAGCGAAAGACGGGACTCGAACCCGCAACATCCACCTTGGCAAGGTGGCGCTCTACCAATTGAGCCACTTCCGCATTTTGTTTGGTCGGGGTGACAGGTCTCGAACCTGCGACCTCATGGTCCCAAACCATGCGCGCTACCATCTGCGCCACACCCCGTTCATTATCGCTATACACATCAGCGACAATGATTATTCTACCTTAACATTTTTAATTCGTCAATACTTTTTTTATCATAAAATTAATTTTTTTATTATATTCATATTTATGCTGATAAATATTAAACTAAATATTAACCTCTTTTAAATAACAATTTGGGGTTTTTCCTTTTTCTAATTCTATAAATCCCACATATCTTCCTCTAATGTTAGGTAGTGATATACTTCCTGGATTCATAAGTATTACTCCATTATATTCTTCTATCATCTGTTGATGGGTATGACCAAATAAAGCTATATCAGCCTCTAATTCCTTTGCCCTATAATAAAGCATATTAACACTTCGTTTAACTCCATATAAATCTCCATGAGTAAAAAATATTCTAAATCCTTCAACCTGTATACATTGTTCTTTAGGGTATGTATTGCTTTCATCACAATTTCCTCTAACACAATATATATTACCCTTAAATCCTTCTCCTAGCTTATCTATATCGTCAGAATTGTCACCTAAATGTATTAAAATATCAGCTTCTTGTATATATTCCTTTGCTATGTTTATATATCTATTCATTTTATGAGTATCGCTAATTACAGCTATTAACATAATTATTCCTCTCAATTCATTTTAATTTAAAAATTCTTTAATTTTCTTTTTTAATTCTCTTAATGCACATGCCCTATGGCTTACACTATTTTTTTCTTCACTTGATAATTCACCAAATGTTTTATTTAGTGGTTCATAGAAAAATAATGGATCATATCCAAAGCCTTCTTTTCCAGAAAGTTCTTCTAATATTCTTCCTCTTACCTCTCCTTTTATGCTTAAATATTTTTCATCTTGATCAACTAATACTATTTGACATATAAATTGAGCTCCTCTTTTTTCTTTTGGAACACCTTTTAATTCTTTTAAAAGTTTTTCATTGTTCTTTTTATCATTTCCATGTTCACCAGCATATCTTGCAGAATAAATTCCTGGCATTTTGTTTAGATAATCAACTTCTAAACCAGAATCATCTGCCATAACTATAAATTCTTCTTCTCCTCTGTTCTTTAAAAAATTTGCTATTTCATATGCTTTTTTCTTTGCATTTTCTTCAAAAGTACTTCCATCCTCTTCTACATCAATATCTATATTTTCGTCCTTTAATGATTTTATTTCAACTGGAAGCTCTTTTAATATATCTTTTATTTCTTGTATTTTATGTGCATTATTACTTGCCAATATTATTTTTTTCATAAAGTTAATTTCCCCCTGTTCCTATCCATAAAGCATCCATCTTTAATGCATCTTTTTGAACTTGAATCATTTGTTTTGCACCTTTTTCTCCTAAATCTAAAAGTTCATTTAGTTCTGCCCTTGAAAAAGGCTTTTCCTCTCCTGTACCTTGAACCTCTACGAATTCACCATCATCTGTCATTATTATGTTCATATCAACCATGGCTTTAGAATCTTCTTCATAACATAAATCAAGTATTTTTTCTCCATTTAAAATTCCAACACTAGTAGCTGCAACAAAATTTCTTATTGGATAAACTTTAAATGGCTTTGTCTTATGAATTTTATTAATTGCATCAACCATAGCTATAAACGCTCCTGAAATTGAAGTGGTTCTAGTACCTCCATCTGCTTGTATTACATCGCAATCTATCCACAATGTTCTTTCTCCTAAAGCTTTTAAATCAACCACAGACCTTAAAGCTCTACCTATAAGTCTTTGAATTTCCATAGTTCTTCCATCAAGCTTTAATCTTGCTATATCTCTAACTTTTCTAGTTCCTGTAGACCTTGGAAGCATATTATATTCAGCTGTTATCCATCCTTCTCCTGCTCCCTTTAAAAACTGAGGAACCTTTTCTTCTACTGACACATTACATAATACTTTAGTATCTCCAACTTCAATATAAACTGAACCTTCAGCATACTTAGTATAATTTCTAGTTACCTTTACTGGTCTTAATTGTTCATTTTTTCTTCCATCTACTCTCATATTTAATCACCTTCAAATTTTATTTTACATTAAATATATGATTTTATGCACTTTTTTTAAAACTTACTCATATTAATTAAATAAGAATATTAATATGAGGTGAATTCTTTGAAATATATTGGACCATTTTTTAGAATGAATAGTCTCTCAATAGAAGAGATAAAAGGACAACTCTTCTATCTATCAAAAGAGGCTATAAAAATAATTTCTCTTAATTCCAAGTGCGGAATAACTTTATCAAATAGAAATTCTAAAAAATCTTCTTCTAAAAATGATATTAACATATTAAATGATTTTTCTCCACTAGTATGTGTATACAAAAAAGCTTCTCCAATATTTATACACAACAAAACTTCAAGAAGCTTTGATGAAAGCTCTTTTAAAAAAGATATATTGCCCTCTACCAACGCCTTTATGACATTATCTTTATTAGAATTAAATAATGCTTACTCAAAATATACTTGTGAGAATAAAACTATTTCATCTTTAAAAACACTTTATAAAAACCTCTGTGAATCACAATTAGACTTCTATTGTGAAAATTTAAGAAATTCAGAAGGTTTTTTTGTAGAGAAAAAAAATATTTCTGATAACAACTCAAAAACTTTTAATATAACTGACAAAAACAAAAAATTTAATTTTTCTGACCAAGCATTTATGATGGATGCTTATTATATGTATTCAGTAAATTATCCTGAAGATGATATAAGTAAAGATTATAAAAGCTTTTCTTTAGAAATACTACAAATGTTCTTAGATTTTAAAGAAGCTTTATATAATTTATCATTTAATGAACTTTGTAAAATACTTTTGGCTTTAAATATTTTCTTTGATATTTCTCAAAATGAAGATAGCAAAACATTATTAATAGACTTAACAGATTTTCTTATAAATAAATTCGATGAAAAAGATTATTTTGAATATTCAATAGAAAATTGTTCTTTATTTTATATAATCTTATTAGATTCTTTTAAACATACTGACATAAAAAGCTTTTATGAAAAAGCTGAAGAAATATCAACTAAATTAAAGGATTTATATGATGATGAAAAATTTATATTT
>JALFQD010000081.1 GCA_022785265.1 Clostridium sp.
ATCAGTAACCTTTGATAATGAATTTGTTATACATGATATAAAGGTTATAGAAGGTCAAAATGGATTATTTATTGCTATGCCAAGTAGGAAGACACCAGATGGTGAATTTAAGGATATAGCACACCCTATAAACACAACAACAAGAGAGAAAATTCAAACATCAATTCTAAATGCTTATGAAGTAGCATTAAAAGAAGAAACAGTAGAAGAGAATAAATAGTGCTTTTTGTTCAAAATGAAAGGAGGTTTTTTTACCTTCTTTTATTTTGTTTAATTAAAAGACCATAGAAAGGTTGAAATAAGAATTTCTTTCAAATATAATAATAAGGTATAAGTTGAAAAAACGTAGATATAGATTACTTAAAGATATCTCGGAGGGTTTAATATGTATAACTGTGCAATTATATTGGCAGCAGGCCAAGGAACAAGAATAAAATCAAATATTCCTAAAGTATTACATAAAGTTTGTGGAAAAGAAATGGTAAATCATGTTATAGATAATATGAGAAAAGCAGAAATAGAAGATGTAAATGTAATTATAGGTAATGGTTCTGAATTAGTAAAAGAAAGTACAAAGGATAGAAATGTATCTTATTCTTTGCAAGAGGAGCAATTAGGAACAGGTCATGCTGTTAAATGTGCTAAAGAATTTTTACAAGGAAAAGATGGAGTAGTGGCTGTATTTACAGGAGATGCCCCATTAACAAGAGTAGAAACAATAAAAAAATTAGTAGATGAACACATAAAAAAAGGGAACAAAGCAACCTTATTATCAGCTTATGTAGATGACCCTACTGGTTATGGAAGAATAATAAGATATGGTGAAGAAGTTCTTAAGATTGTAGAACATAAAGATTGCAATGAAGAAGAATTAAAAGTTAATGAAATGAATGCAGGAATGTATTGCTTTGATATAAAATCTTTATTATCATCATTAGAGGAATTAAATAATAATAATGTTCAAGGGGAATATTATTTAACAGATGTTATAGGAATTTTAAAGAGTAAGGGAGAGAAAGTTGGAGCACTTTTAACTGACTATGAAGATACTTTAGGAGTTAATTCAAGAGCACAACTTGCTGAAGCTGAAAGAGTATTAAGAAAAAGAATAAACCAATTTCATTTAGATAATGGAGTTACTTTAATAGATCCAAATACAACTTATATTGGAGTAAATGCTATAATAGGAAAAGATACAGTAATATATCCTAACAATATTATAGAAGGTAATACAAAGATAGGAGAAGGTTGCACAATTCTACAGAATTCTAGAATAAAAGATAGTATAATAGAAGATAATGTGGAAATTCAAGCTTCTGTTATATTAGATAGCAAAATAGGAAAGAATACCACAGTAGGTCCTTTTGCATATATAAGACCAGAGAGTACAATTGGAGAAGGTGTAAGAATTGGTGACTTTGTAGAAGTTAAAAAATCTTCAATTGGAAATGAGACTAAAGTATCTCATTTAACTTATATAGGTGACGCAGAAGTTGGTTCAGGTTGTAATTTTGGATGTGGTACTGTTGTAGTTAATTATGATGGTAAGAAAAAGAATAAAACAATTATAGGAGACCATAGTTTTATAGGATGTAATACTAATTTAATTTCTCCTGTAGAAGTTCAAGACAACACTTATATAGCAGCTGGTTCAACAATTACCTCAACTGTTGAAGAAGGAGATTTAGCAGTAGCTAGAGCTAAGCAAAGAAATATAAAAGGTTGGGTTAAGAAAAAGGGTTTAATGAAATAATTAATAATATAAATTATGCCAAAAGTTTTAATTTTTAAGGAGGTCTTTATAAAGATGATATCCCATGATAGAAATATTAAAATCTTTACTGGAAATTCAAATCCAGAATTAGCTAATGAAATAGCAAAAATTCTAGGAATACCAATGGGAGAAGCTGAAGTTTCAACATTTAGTGATGGAGAAATAGCAGTAAACATTAAGGAAACTGTTAGAGGTGCTGAGGTATTTATAGTTCAATCAACAAGCTCACCAGTTAACAACAACTTAATGGAATTATTAATAATGATAGATGCATTTAAGAGAGCATCAGCAGGTATAATAAATGCAGTAATTCCTTACTACGGGTATGCAAGACAGGACAGAAAAGCTAAGTCAAGAGATCCAATAACTGCAAAATTAGTTGCTGACCTTTTAACAGCAGCTGGAGCTGACAGAGTATTAACTATGGATTTACATGCAGCACAAATTCAAGGATATTTTGATATTCCTGTTGACCATTTATTAGGAGCACCAATATTAGCTCAACATTTTATAGAAAAAGGTTTAGCTGACCAAGATGATGTTGTTGTTGTATCACCAGACCTAGGAAGTGTTACAAGAGCTAGAAAATTTGCAGATAGAATAAATGCACCAATAGCTATAATTGATAAGAGAAGACCTAAGCCAAATGTATCAGAAATAATGAATATAATTGGAGAAGTTGAAGGCAAGAGATGTATATTAATAGATGATATGATAGATACTGCTGGAACTATAACTAATGCAGCAAATGCATTAAAGAAATTAGGAGCTACTGCTGTTTATGCTGGATGTACACATGGAGTTCTTTCAGGTCCTGCATTTGATAGAATAAATTCTTCAGCAATAGAAGAATTGGCCATGCTAAATACAATTCCACTACCAAAAGATGCAGATACACACAAAGTAAAAACAATTTCTGTTGCACCATTAATAGCAGAAGCAATTAAGAGAATTTACGACGATGAACCAATAAGTAAACTATTTGAAAACTAATATACATATAATAGTAAAGAAAAGTGTTTCTAAGTTACAGGAACACTTTCCTTTAGTTAGAGCAGAAAAAATATATTGTTTTGTCCTAACTTGGAGCTAGCAGGGCAGAAGAGCAAAACAATATAGTTATTCTGCTTTTTTATTTGTAAAATTTTTGTTGAAAGGTGAAGAAATTTGTGAACATTAAAAAGAATGTCTTTATAGTAGATAAAAATAATAATGAATTAAATAAAATGTTAAATCATTTAGGGTATAATATTATTAATTATTGCAATTTTAAAAATATACTTAATGAAATAAAAAAATATAATCCAGATTTAATACTATTTGATTTTATGATGTTTGGAAATGCTTCAGTGACAATAATAAAAGAAATAAGAAATATAAGTTGTGTACCCATAATAATAATTACCCATAATGATGAAAAGATTAATAAAATAATGGCTTTAGAATTGGGAGCAGACGATTATATCATAAAGCCAATTGATTTAGATGAACTATCAGCACGAATTAAGGCAATAAATAGAAGATATATACGAAATATTAATGAATTAAAAGAAGATGTTATAAAAATAAGTAATATAGAATTTAATTCACATGAATATAAAATAAAATATAATAATAAAAAAATTTGTATGTCACCAAAAGAATATGAATTATTTTATTATTTAGTGACAAGAATTAATAAGGTAGTTACAAGAGAAAAATTATTAAAAGAAGTATGGAATGAAGATGTAAAATCAAGTTCTCGTACTCTTGATGTTCATATAACAAGATTAAGGGAAAAGCTTAGGGATTTAAATGATTTAGAGATAGTAACAGTATGGGGAAAGGGATATAAATTTATAATAAATCATTAATTGAATATGAAATTTATGATATACTAAGAAATAAGGTCTTAAAAGTAGGCCTTTTTATTCTAAACAAAAAAGTAAATAAAGGAGAGATAAACAAAATGTTTCTTATAGTTGGATTGGGCAATCCAGGAAGAGAATATGAAAATACAAGACACAATATAGGCTTTGCAGCAGTAGATGTACTTGCTGAAAAGTATAATATAGATGTAAATAGGACAAAATTTAAAGGAGAATATGGTGAAGGCTTTATTAATGGAAATAAAGTTATACTATTAAAACCATATACTTTTATGAATTTAAGTGGTGAAAGTGTTAGAGAAGCAATAGATTTTTATAAATTAACAGAAGAAGAAGTCTTAATCATATATGATGATATAAGTTTAGAACTTGGTAGACTAAGAATAAGAGAAAAGGGAAGTGCTGGAGGGCATAATGGCATAAAAAGTATAATAAATCACATGGGAACAGATGTATTTACAAGAATTAAGATTGGAGTAGGGGCTCCAAAGGGAGATTTAGTAAATCATGTTCTTGGAAGATTCTCAAAAGAAGAAGTTAATATACTTAAGCAAACACTAGATGCAGTAACAGAAGCAACAGCAGAAATTATTGATAATGGAGCAAAAGAAGCAATGAATAAGTTTAATGGATTTTCTCCAAATAAGTAAGGCAAGGAGGGTACAATATGAGATTAGAGGGGTTAATCAAACCCTTTATAAATAGTGAAGAATTTTCAAATATAAAAAAATGGGTAGAGGAAAAAAAACATCCAGTTGAAATTGATGGATTATCAAGTTCAAGTAAAGCATATTTTTATAATGCTATATATGAAGGATTAGAAAAATCAGTTGTAGTAATAACACCTAGTGACTTAGAAGCGAAAAATGTTTATGAGGATTTAAATTTATATTTAAATAATGTATATTACTTTCCAGCTAAAGAAGTTGTATTTTATAATATAGATGCAATTTCAGGAGATTTAAGATGGGCTAGATTAAATGTAATAAAGGAGATACTTTCCAAAAAGAAAAACATAGTAGTAACCTCTATTGATGCTTTTACAAATGAATATACTCCTAGAAATTTATTTTTAGAACATAGTATTAATTTAAAAGTAGGAAAGCAAGTAGATTTTAATGAACTTTCTAAATTGCTTGTAGAAAGTGGATATCAAAGAACAGATATGGTAGAAGGAAAAGGAGAGTTTTCAGTAAGAGGAGGACTATTAGATGTATTTCCACCAGACTCAGTATATCCTTATAGAATAGAATTGTTTGGAGATGAAATTGATTCCATAAGAACATTTAATACAGAATCTCAAAGAAGTATTGATAAAGTAAAAACATTAAGTATATTTCCAGCTAAAGAAATAATAATTAATGAAGAAATAAAAAACTATGCTATTGAAAATATAAAAGAAAACTTAAATGAAGCTTTAGAGAAGAATAAAGATAAAAATATAAAGGAAAAACTAACAGCTATTGTTAATAAAAACTTAGAAGAATTAAAACAAACAGGAAGTTTTGAAACAATAGATAGTTATATACCTTTATTTTATAAGGAAACAGAAAGCTTATTTGACTATTTAAATGGCTATATATTTATTTTGGATGAAAAAGTAAGGTCATTAGGTAAATTAGATAGCACATACCTAGAATTTATGGAAAACTACTCTATATTTCTTGAGAGAGGAGATATTTTACCAAAACAAGGAGAGCTATTAATAAACAAAGATGAACTAATTGAAAAATTTGAAAAAAATGTTGACATAGTATTACAAGAAATTTATAAGGAAGGAAGCTTTTTAAAGTCATTTAATAAATTAGAAATACAAGCTAGTGAATTAACAGGATATCAAGGGCAATTAGATTTATTAATAAATGATATATTAAGCAAGAAAAAAGAAGGTTACAGAACAATAATATTATCTGGTACTAAGGCAAGAGGAGAAAGACTTGTTGATACATTAAGAGATAGAGAAATTGAAAGTGTATATAAAGATAAGATAGATGATATAAAAGAGGGAGAAGTTGTAATAACTTATGGAAACTCTCTTAAAGGTTTTGAGTGTAAACAATATAAAATATGTGTAATATCAGATAAAGAGGTATTTGGTGAATCAAAAAGAAAACTTACTAAAAAAAGAAGTAAGAAAAAAGGTGTCTCAAAAATAAAGAGCTTTGCTGAATTAAAGCCAGGTGATTATGTTGTACATGTAAATCATGGAGTTGGTGTTTATAAAGGAATAAAGCAAATAGAAGTTGGAGGACACAGAAGGGATTACCTTGATATTGAATATGATAAAGGTGATAAATTATATGTTCCTGTTGAACAGCTTGACCTTGTTCAAAAGTATATAGGAAGTGAAGGAAAAAATCCTAAAGTAAATAAATTAGGAGGAAGTGAGTGGCAAAAAGCTAAGGCTAAAGTTAAAAAGTCAATAAATGAAATTGCTCAAGATTTAGTTAAGCTTTATGCAACAAGAACAGCTATTAAAGGGCATAAATTTTCAAAAGATACTCAATGGCAAAGACAATTTGAAGATGAATTTCCATTTCAGGAGACACCAGACCAGTTAACTTCAATTGAAGAAATAAAAAAAGATATGGAATCAGATAAAGTAATGGATAGACTTTTATGTGGGGATGTAGGTTATGGAAAAACTGAAGTAGCTATGCGTGCAGCTTTTAAGGCTGTTATGGATGGAAAGCAAGTGGCTTTTCTTGTCCCTACAACAATACTTGCAGAGCAACATTATAAAAATATGGTAAAAAGATTTTCTGATTTTCCAGTAAAGATAGACATGATAAGTAGGTTTAGAAGTGCCAAAGAACAAAAGGCAACTCTTAAGGCAGTAAAAGAAGGAAATGTTGATATATTAATAGGGACTCATAGATTAGTTTCTAAAGATATTGAATTTAAAGACTTAGGATTACTTATTGTTGATGAGGAGCAAAGGTTTGGAGTAACTCAAAAAGAAAAAATAAAAAATCTTAAAAAGAATATAGATGTTTTAACTTTAAGTGCTACTCCTATTCCAAGAACCCTTCATATGTCATTAACAGGAGCTAGAGATATTTCAGTTATAGAAACTCCTCCAGAGGAAAGATATCCCATTCAAACTTATGTTGTTGAGGAAAATGACCAACTTATAAGAGATGCCATAATGAGAGAAATAGGAAGAGGCGGACAGGTATATTTTGTTTATAACAGAGTTGAAGATATAGAAAGAATTGCAAATTATGTAAAAGGACTAGTTCCAGAAAGTAAAGTTGCTGTTGTTCATGGGCAAATGACTGAAAGAGAATTAGAAAAAGAAATGATTAGCTTTATGGCAAAGGAATATGATGTCTTAGTATGTACAACTATTATAGAAACTGGAATTGATATTCCAAATGTAAATACCATTATAGTTTATAATTCAGATAAAATGGGATTATCTCAATTATATCAATTAAGAGGAAGAGTAGGTCGTTCTAATAAAATAGCATATGCTTATTTATTATATACAAAAGATAAAGTATTAACAGAAGTAGCGGAAAAAAGATTAAAGGCTCTTAAAGATTTTACCGAATTAGGTTCTGGTTTTAAAATAGCTATGAGGGATTTAGAAATAAGAGGAGCAGGAAACATGATGGGTTCAGCTCAGCATGGACATATGGCTACAGTAGGATATGATTTATATTGCAGAATGTTAGAAGATACAATTAAATTAATTAAGGGTGAAATAGATAAAGAACCTATAGAAACTACTATTGATTTAAGAATAGATGCATATATACCTTCATCATATATTGAAGATGAAATACAAAAAATAGAAGTGTATAAAAAGATAGCTGCAATAGAAAACATTAATGAATATGAAGATGTAAAAGAAGAACTTATAGATAGATATTCAAATATTCCAGATAGTGTATATAACCTTATGGATATAGCTTATATAAAAAGTAGAGCTAATCTTATTTCAATAGAGGAAATAAAAGAGGTAAATGATGAAATTTTATTTAAATTTGCTAAAGATTATGATGGATATAAAAAGATATTCCATATATTACTTTCAGATTATAAAAATAATATCTTATTAAAATTTGGAGATAATCCCGAGTTTAGATTCAATACAAAAGAAGTTAAGAGAGAGGATTTACTAGAAATATTTAAAAGTATGTTTGATAAATTATTAGAACAATAAATAATTAGCAGAGGGAAAAATATAAAACCTTCTGCTAAAACGAGATAAATTAACAAAAAAGTAAAAAATACTAAAAGAAATGATAAATTAATAAAAAAGAAATAATTTAAAAGGCATAATAAAATTGAAGTATATCAAGAATACTGTTATACTATATACTGTGTAAAAACATTAGATAAGAATATAATAAATAGAAGTGAGGGAAAATACCGTGAAAAAAGTGAAAACGTATATATCAATAGCTCTAATTGGAGCAATGGCTTTATCATTTACTGGATGTAATATGATAAAAAGAACAGCAGCATCAATAGGAAAGACTGTATTAGCAGAAGTTGGGGATAAAAAAATAACAAGAGCTGATGTTGATGCAGAATTAAAATCAACTTTATCACAATATAAAGAACAATATGGTGATGATTTTGAAGAAAATTCAGACCTTAAAGATACATTAAAAAGCACAAGAGAAAATGTAGTAGATAGCTTAATAGAAAAAGAAGTTCTTTTAAAGATGGCTGAAAAGCTTGATTTAGTTCCAGATGAAAAAGAAATAAATGAATATGCTGAAAAGCAAGTTCAAACATACAGAGACCAAGTGGCATCTTCAACCACAGAAACAGAAACTTCAACAGCAACATTAGATGATGAATTTAATAAATTTTTAGATACTTATGGTTATACAGTAGAAACTTTTACTCAATATTGGAAAGATAACTATGTAATAAATAAAGTTATTGATGATATGGTTAAAGATGCAAAAGTTTCAGATGATGAAATTAAATCTTATTATGATGAAAATACAGATAATTACAAAAGAGAAGCTGGAGCAGATGCTTATAACATATTAGTAGATTCAGAAGAAAAAGCTAAAGAAATAAAATCTCAAATAAAGAGTTTAGATGACTTTAAGAAATTTGCAGATGAAAATAATACAGATTCAACTAAAGGAAAAGGTGGATACTTGGGATATGTAACTTATGAAAATAGTGGAATGGTAGAAGAATTCACTAATGCCTTTAAGGAATTAAAAAATGATGAAGTATCAGAACCAGTAAAAAGTAGTTATGGATGGCATTTAATAATGGTAGAAAATGCTCATTCAGAAGCATACACAGCAACTCTTGAAGAAGCTAAGTCTGAAATTGAATCTACATTATTAAATGATAAAAAGCAACAAGCTTATAATGATAAGTTAGACCAATACAAAGAAGAAGTTGGAGTAAAAGAACATAAAGATAGATTATAATATTTAATTTTTAAAGAAGTCCTTTTTAGGGCTTCTTTATTTTTTCCCTAATATAAAAGATATTGCCTAAATGTGTATAAAATTTCTTAAAAAACAAATACTAATGTTGAAAAACTTAATTTTGATTTTTTAAGGAGGATTATTTAAATGAAAGCAACAGGAATAGTAAGACGTATTGATGATTTAGGAAGAGTGGTTATACCAAAAGAAATAAGAAGGACTCTAAGAATAAGAGAAGGAGACCCATTAGAAATATTTACAGATAGGGAAGGAGGAATTATATTAAAAAAATATTCCCCAATTGAAGAACTAACAGATTTTTCAAAAGAATATGCTGAAAGCCTTCAAGAAGTGATAGGACATATAATTTTAATATCAGATAAAGATGCTTTTATATCTGTTAGTGGAACAAGCAAAGATGATTATGAAGACAGAAAAGTAAGTTCAAGATTATATGAATTAATGGAAGAAAGAAAAAGTGTTTTATTAGGTATTGGAAGTAAAGAAGTGATTCCATTACATAAGGATGATTCATTATCTGGATATAAATATCAAGTTATAGCACCAATAATTGCTAAAGGAGATGCAATAGGTTCAGTTATAATATTATCAAAGGATGAAGAAATAGGAGAATTAGAACTAAAATTAGCAGAAACAGCAGCAACTTTTTTAGGAAAGCAAATGGAGCAATAATTTATAAAATATCATGAATAATAACTCCAAACTTGAAATAAAAATAATTAGAACTAAGTAGAGTTTGGAGGATTTTTATGAAAAAACAATCCTTAATAAAAGGAAGTCTAATATTAGGAATAGCAGGAATGTTAACCAGATTTTTGGGCATATTCTTTAGGTGGCCATTATTTATGCTAATAGGAGATGAAGGAGTAGGGTACTATCAAATGGTATATCCTTTATATATGTTTTTTATAGCAATGGCATCTGGAATACCAATAGCTATGTCAAAGATGATATCAGAAAGCAATGCTATAAGTGACATAAAAACAAGTTTCCAAGTTGTAAAAGAGTCTGCTATACTTACAATCTTTATAGGGACAGGCACATCTTTAATATTATTTTTATTTTCTAAACAAATAATAAATTTTTTAAATTGGGATTATAAAGCATACTACTCATTAATAGGAATATCTTTTGCTCCAATGATAATATCATTTGTAACTGTTTTAAGAGGATTTTTTCAAGGATTTCAAAATATGACTCCATCTGCAATATCTCAAATACTAGAACAAATAGGAAGAGTAGTTTTTGGGGTGGGCTTGGCATATATCTTATTAGAAAAAGGAATTGAATTTTCGGCTGGAGCAGCTTCTTTTGGAGCAACAGCAGGAGGAATATTAGCAGGATTATTTTTATACTTTCAATATAGAAAAACAAAAAAATCATTTAAAATAATAAAAGTAAAATCAAATCCAGATATATTAACTAAAATACTAAAAATATCTATCCCTATATCACTAGGTGCAACTGTTGGAACAATAATGAGTTTAATAGATTCAATATTAGTACCTCAAAAATTATTACAAGCAGGTTTTAATAAAACTCAATCAACGATATTATATGCTCAACTTACTGGAAAAGCATCAGTTATAGTTAATATCCCATTAACCTTATCAATAGCACTATGCACATCATTAATACCTATAATAGCAGAGTCTTATGTTTTAAAAAGAAGAGAAGAAATAAAAAGTAAGGTAAATTTATCAATAAAAATGTCAGCAGTAATTGCAATACCATGTATGTTTGGATTGTTTTTTATGGCAGAGCCAATAATGAGATTTATTCTTCCAGGAAGGTCTGAAGGGGGAAATATTTTAAAATACCTATCACTATCGATTCCTTTTATAATAATAACTCAAACTACCACATCAATACTTCAAAGCGTAGGTTCTTATATAATTCCAATTATAAACTTATTAATAGGATGTATTTTAAAGATTATTCTAACCATAGTTTTAGTTCCTATAAGTTATATAAATATATATGGGGCAGTTATAGCTTCAGTATCAGCATATGTTATAGTTGCAATATTGAATGTAATTGCTATGAAAAAAAAGCTAGGTCTTAAATTAAACCCTTATGAAAATTTTGTAAAGCCTTCTTATGCATCAATATTTATGATTATTGGAGTTTTATTAAGTTATAGTTATTTATTTAAAAATACTTCAAGTAATGGTGTATCTTGCTTACTATCTATTTTATTAGGTGTTATAATATATACAATGGGGATAATAATTTTAAAAATCTTTAATATCAAAAATGATAAAAAAATTATTAAGAGAGCAAAAAAGCCTCTCAAAAAAACATAAAAAAGAAAGGAGGTACTGTTACTTTTTAAGTAGCAGAACATTAATGATTAAAATAATAGGCTTAGGACCTGGAGCTCCAGAATCTTTAACAGTTGGAGCTGTTGAGCAATTAAAAAAATGTAAAAATATATACTTTAGGACAGAAATACATCCAACAGTAGATTATATAAAAGAAATAGGAATTAAATTTAAAACATATGACCATTATTATGAGACTTCATCAAGTTTTGATGAAGTATATAAAAATATTGCAGAAGATTTAATAAAAGTTTATAAAGAGGAGGGAGACTTGCTTTATGCAGTCCCAGGTCATCCTTTAGTTGCAGAAAAATCTGTATCTAATTTAATTGATTTGTGTAAAGAAAATAACATTGAATATAAAATAATACCAGCTGTAAGCTTTATTGATGCAATGATGGATAGATTGCAAATAGACCCTATAAATGGACTAAAGATAATAGATGCTTTTGATATCAAAAATCAAATATTAGATAAGAGAATAGGAACAATAATAACACAAGTTTATAATCCACTTATAGCTTCAGAGGTAAAGCTTAGTTTATGTGAATATTATAATGATGAAACAGAAATAATATATTGTAGAGCTGTTGGAATAGAGGGAGAAGAAACTATAAGAAAAATTCCTTTATATGAACTTGATATGCAAGAAGATATAGATTATTTAACATCTATATACATACCTAAGAATTTAAACAATAAAAAAGATATATATGATTTAGTAGAAATAGTTGATATCTTAAGAGGAGAAAATGGATGTCCTTGGGATAGGGAACAAACCCATGAATCAATAAAAAATGCTATTATAGAAGAAAGCTATGAAGTGGCAGAGGCTATTGAAAATGAAGATGATAATGGAATTATAGAAGAACTAGGAGATGTTTTATTACAAGTTATATTTCATGCTGCCATAGGAAAAGAAGATGGTTACTATAATCTTAGTGACATAATTGAAGGAATATGTAATAAAATGATATATAGACATCCTCATGTATTTGGAAATGTAGATGCAAAGACAACTGAGGAAGTATTAGTAAATTGGGATGAGTTAAAGAAAAAAGAAAAACATTTTGAAACAATGACAGATGAACTTAAGGGAGTAGCCAAAACTTTACCAGCCTTAATAAGAGCATCTAAGGTTCAAAAGAAAGCTAAAAAAGTAGGATTTGATTTTGAAAATGTTGATAAAGCATTAGAAAAATTAAAAGAAGAAATAAATGAAGTAGAAGATGTATATAAAACAAATAATGTGGGTAGAATAACAGAGGAACTAGGAGATTTACTTTTCTCTTGTGTTAATGTAGCTAGATTTTTAAATATAGATAGCGAAGAAGCATTAAATAAATGCACAAACAAATTCATAAAAAGATTTAGCTACATAGAGAATACTGCAAGAAAGTTAGGGATAAATTTAAAAGAAATGTCATTAGAAGAAATGGATAGACTATGGGAAGAAACAAAAAAATAGAAAAATAATCTTATATAGAAGGATTTTTATTAAATGTGGAGAATAATAAGAGTAATGTATTCATATCTGTTAGATTTAAATACAGTTAATAATTAATGAAAGTGCAAAAATGTATAGACTATCTAGCAAAGAAATTATATAATAATAAAATGTAGGTATGGTACATAAAAACAGTATTATATTAAAATAATAACTGGATTTTAAGGAGGATGTAATTGTGAATAAATCAGAATTAATTACAAGCATGGCAGAAAAAGCTAAAATGACAAAAAAGGATGCAGAAATAGCATTAAAAGCATTTACTGAAAGTGTTGAAGAAGCTTTAGAAAAAGGTGAAAAAGTTCAATTAGTTGGCTTTGGAACATTTGAAACAAGAGAAAGAGCAGCTAGAGAAGGAAGAAATCCAAGAACTAAAGAACCAATAACAATACCAGCATCAACAGTTCCAGTTTTTAAAGCAGGAAAAGAATTAAAAGAAAAAGTTAACAAATAATAAAAAACCCGAGATAACTCGGGTTTTTTTGTAGCATATATTTTATTAAGGAGTAAAGAAATTGAGGTTAGATAAATATCTTAAAGTATCAAGAATAATAAAAAGAAGAACAATAGCAAAAGAAGCTTGTGAAAGTGGAAGAGTTTCTATTAATGGAAAAGTTGCTAAACCATCAAATGATATAAAAGAAGGTGACATTATAGAAATAACCTTTGCAAATAGAAAACTAAAAGCTAAAATTATCAACATATCAGAATATGTAAAAAAGGATGATGCTAAAGATATGTATGTTATTCTTGAAGGGGAAGAAGACAAAGAATAGATAATAGAATAAACAAAATTTTTCTTACATATAATCTATTGTATGACTTATAAAGGAGAATACTATGGAACAATGTAAGAATAGCAATTTAGCATTAGAAAATAGAAAAAAACTTTCATTATCTGGAGTAGAAGAAATAGTAAGTTTTCAAGATGAAAAAATTTCTTTAAATACTATACTAGGAAATCTTATAATAAGAGGAAGCAATCTAAAAATGAGTAAATTAGATGTTCAAAGTGGTGAAGTTATCATATCTGGTGTAATTTCGTCAATGATATACAGTGAGAAAAATGTTAAAGTAACAAAAGAAAGTATAATTAAGAAGTTGTTTAAGTAATATGCCATTAGAGATAGGTGTTCAGTTAGATATAATTTTTTATACCTTTCTTTCAGGAATTCTTGTAGGAATACTATTTGATGAATATAGAATAATAAGAGGAAGTAATACAATCAAAATTATATCTATAATTGAAGATATTCTATTTTGGATTTTAACAGCAATTATTATATTTATTTTTCTTTTGTATAATAGTTATGCTTTTTTAGGAATGTATGTATATGTATTTATGATTATATCATTAAATCTATATTTCAAATTTATTAGTAAATATATAATAATAGTTGAAAAATTTATTGGGAAAATCATAATAAAAGTTTTAAGAATCATATTTAAGCATTTAATATACCCAATAAAATTATTTATGTTAAAAATACGTAATAAAAGTAATTAACTATTGAAAAATTACTTGAATTAAGTAAATATAGTGATTAAAATATATTTATGGAATTTGAATAGAGGTGCTAGAGGTGAAAGGAAAATTTAGATTTAAAAATTTAATTATCATAGTGCTGTGTATGTTTTTTGTTTTTGGATTTATTAAGCAACAAAGTGCTATGAATAGAATTAAGAAAGAAACAAAAGAAAAGACAAAGAAGCTTCAGCAAGTTAAAGAAGAAAATGAAAAACTTACTGAGGAAATTAATATGTCACAAACTGATGAGTACCATGAAAAATTAGCAAGAGAAAAGCTAAATATGATAAAAGATGGTGAAAAAACAGTAGAGAAAGAATCTACAAGAGCACCATTAGTAGAAGAATCCTCAGAAGGAGTTTTAGAAGAAAGTCAAGAGGAAACTTCAAACAAAGAAGATAATTCAAATTCTAATAATGATTAGGTTATAAAAATAATAACATATATTTAAATTCAAGGAGGAATTTTTTTAACATGACCTTAATGGCAGGAAACATAGTGGAAGGAACAATAGTAAACATTACAAATTTTGG
>JALFQD010000085.1 GCA_022785265.1 Clostridium sp.
AGAATTTAGAGAAAAAAATACTTCTGTTATATGTAGAGAACTAAAAGGTGTTGATACAAATGTTGTTCTTCGCTCATGTGATGGTTGTATAGAAGATGCTGCAAGAATAGCTTATAATGTGTTATTTAAATAAAAGTAAAAATATTAGGATATTATATTAAGTTAAGAATTTTACATTTAAATTGTAACTGGCTAGCAGTTTTGCTAGTCTTTTTTTTAGGAAATTATATTAATTGAATAATTGCAGATAACTTGCCAAGTTAATAATAAAGCTTAATAAAAGAAATAAGTTTAAGAATTTCCTTTCATTTTGTTAGAAAGTATTAATTATTACTTTGCGTTGACTTGGAGCTTGTCGACGGAAAAGCAAAGTAATAATTAATACTTTTTTATGTATAGGAGGAAAATTATGTCAACAGTTATAATTTTAGTTATATTAATTGGAATATGTATATTTGCAATAATAAATTCAAAAAAACACTTTAAAGGTGAAGGTGGATGTTGTGGAGGAGGAAGTGTAGAAAAAACTGAGAAAACTCTCAATTATATTGCAGATAAAAAGAAGGTATTTATAAGTGGAATGCATTGTAAAAATTGTGCTAATAAAATAGAAAATGCTATAAATGATATTAGTTATTTAGCATGTGAAGTAAACCTTAAAGAAAATTTAGCAATAGTTACTGGAAATAAAACAATTAATGAAGAAGAAATAAAAAATATTATTGAGAAACTTGGATATGAAGTTAATAAAATTGAGGAAGTTAAATAATTTAGTCATAATAAAAAACTATAACAAGTTATAGTTTTTAAGAGTTACACTATAAGTCTTTAAATATGATATATTTTCCTTAAGAAATTTAGAACATATTTTAAAGGAGAGTGTAACTATGAAAACAGGGGTAATAGGATATCCTAGAGTTGGTGAATTAAGAGAGTTAAAGTTTATAACTGAAAAATATTTTAGAAAAGAAGTTTCTTTAGAAGAACTTCAAAAAACTGCAAAAGAAATAAGAGAAAAACAATGGAAACTTCAAAAAGAAAATGGAATTGATTTTATTTCTTCTAATGATTTTTCTTTTTATGATGGAGTTTTAGATACAGCTTTTTTAATAAATGCAGTTTCTGATGAATATAAAGATTTATCTTTAAGTAAAATAGATACATATTTTGTAGCAGCAAGAGGTTATCAAGGAAATGAAGGTGATGTTAAAGCCTTATCTATGAGAAAATGGTTTAATACAAATTATCATTACATGGTTCCAGTTTTAGATGATAATACTATTTTAAAGCTTAATGATGATAAAATCTTTAATGAATTTAATGAAGCTTTAGCTTTAGGAATTAAAACAAAAGCTGTTCTTGTAGGACCTTTTACTTTCTTAAAGCTTGCAAAATATAATGGAAAGAAAAATTTATTTGATTTTAAAGAAGACATTGTTAATGTATATAAAGATATTTTAGAAAAGTTTAATGAAATAAATGGTGAATGGATTCAATTTGATGAACCTTCTCTTGTAACAGATTTAGAAGAAAGTGAAATAAATCTTTTTGTTTCAATTTATGAAGAACTTTTAAAGAGTAAAAAGGACTTAAAAATTCTACTACAAACATATTTTGGAGATGTAAGAGATGGATATAAAAAAATAACCTCTTTAGATTTTGATGGAATAGGTCTTGACTTTTTAGAAGGTAAGGAAACTTTAAAATTAATTAAGAAAAATGGTTTTCCAAAGGAAAAGTTACTTTTTGCTGGAGTAGTTAATGGTAAAAATATATGGAGAAATGATTATAAGAAAACTTTAAATATATTAGATGAATTAAAATCTTTTGTAGAGCCAGAAAATATAGTTATAAATACAAGTTGTTCTCTTCTTCATGTGCCATATACTTTAGAAAATGAGACTAAACTTGATGAAAATTATAAAAAGCATTTCTCTTTTGCAAAGGAAAAGCTTAATGAATTAAATGAACTTAAGAAAATTACAGAAGGAAAAGGTAAAGACTTATTAGAAAATAATATAAAATTATTTGAAGAAAGATTAGGTGAAAAATCTGATGTTTTAAATAAAATAGATGAAAAGTTATTTACTCGTCTTCCAGAAAGAAAAGTAAGAAAAAATATTCAAAAGAAGTTTTTAAATCTTCCACTTCTTCCAACAACAACAATAGGTTCATTCCCTCAAACTAAGGAAATAAAGCTTTTAAGAAAATCTTATAGAAATAATGAAATATCAGAAGAAGAATATAATAATAAAATTAAAGAAAAAATTGCAGAGGTTATTAAGCTTCAAGAAGAAATAGGAATAGATGTGCTTGTTCATGGCGAATATGAAAGAAATGACATGGTTGAATACTTTGGAGAAAATTTAGAGGGATATCTATTTACAGAAAAGGCATGGGTACAATCTTATGGAACAAGATGTGTAAAACCACCAGTTATATGGAGTACAATAAAAAGAAAGAATCCAATCACAGTAGAATATAGTAGCTTTGCACAAAGCCTTACAGATAAACCTGTAAAAGGAATGCTTACAGGACCTGTAACAATTTTAAACTGGTCATTCCCAAGAGAAGATGTTTCTTTAGAAGAAATGGCATATGAAATAGCTCTAGCAATTCGTGAAGAGGTTTTAGACTTAGAAAGCTTTGGAATAAATGTTATTCAAATTGATGAAGCAGCTTTAAAAGAAAAGCTTCCTTTAAGAAAAGAAGATTGGTATAAAGAATATTTAGATTGGGCAATAAAAGCCTTTAATTTAGTACATTCAGGAGTAAAAGAAACAACTCAAATTCATACCCATATGTGTTATAGTGAATTTGAAAATATCATTAAAGATATAGACAATATGGATGCAGATGTAATTTCTTTTGAGGCATCAAGGTCTAATTTATCAATAATAGATGCACTTAATAAAAACAACTTTGAAACAGAAGTAGGACCAGGAGTATATGATATTCACTCTCCAAGAGTTCCTTCAGTAGAAGAAATAGTAGAGGCATTAAATAAAATGCTTAAGAAGATACCAAAAGAGAAGCTATGGGTTAATCCAGACTGTGGATTAAAAACAAGAGGAGAAAAAGAAACAAATGCAAGCTTAAAGAATATGGTAGAGGCTACTAAGATAGTTAGAAAACAGATACAACAATAAATATATAACAAAGGAAAAGTATAAAAATTTAGATGAAAAGATTTGAAATGAATTAGATACAAAAAAGAGCCTAAAATTAAAAAAATTTAGTTTAGGTTCTTTTTTATTAAAAATATATTGACAAAATAAAAAAATAGTCATAATATAAAAATATACTTCGAGATACGAACTATTTTAAAGGAGATAAAATGAACAAAGAAAATAATTTTGATTTTGAAACAATAGTATTTAAAGTTGTAGATGAGGTAAAGAGTTTATTATCTCCAGAAAAATGGAATAGTGAGCTTTTAGATTGTTCTAAAAATGAAGTGTTAGCTTTATTTTATATTTACAGAATGAAAAGCACTAATATGGGAAGTATTGCAGAGTATATAAATGCTCCACTAAATACACTAACAGGAGTTATAGCAAGACTTGAAAGGAAAAATCTTATTTTAAGACAGAGAGATACTCAAGATAAGAGGGTTATAAAGATAACATTGACTGAAAAAGGAAAAAGTTTATTTGATAACTTTTTAGAAGAGGTAAAACATTATTTTACTGATATTTATGATGAGCTTTCAAATGAAGAAAAATCTGCTTTGATAACTATTGCTATAAAAGCTTTTGGTATATTAAAAAGAAACAATGAAGAGAAGAATAAAGAAGAAAAAGAATTTAAAAAAGTAAGACGTATAAAAATAGAATAGCTTGGGAGACTAAGTTATTTTTTTAGAAAAATACTTCGAGATACGAAGTATTTTATGAAGGAGGAATTTTTATGGGAAGAATAATAATTTTTACAGGAAAAGGTGGAGTGGGAAAAACAAGTATAGCATCAGCTCATGCTTTAAAAGCATCTCAAAATGGTATGAAAACCTTAATTGTAAGTACAGATATGGCACATAATCTAAAAGATATATTTATGAAAGATATAGGTAAAGAATATAGTGAAATAGCTAATAATCTTTATGCTTTAGAGATAGACCCAAATCATGAAATGAATAATAATTATGGAAATATGTTTAAAGCTTTTAAAAATATGATGCCAGAAACTTCATTAGAAAATGAAAATTTATTAGAGGATATGGTGGTATTTCCAGGCATAGAGGAATTATTTTCTCTTATAAAGATTAAGGAAATATATGAGAAAAATATTTTTGATTTAATAGTAGTAGATTGTGCACCAACTGGTGAAACTTTATCTCTTCTAAAATTTCCAGAATTACTTTCATGGTATATAGAAAAGCTTTTTCCTATAGGAAAAGTAGCACTTAAGGTTTTAAGACCAATATCAAAGGCTGCTTTTAAAATAGAAATGCCAGATAAACATGCATTAAATGATATTGAAAAATTATATGTAAGTCTTTGTGAATTGCAAAGTTTATTAAAAAATAGAAATGTATGTAGTATAAGACTTGTAACTATACCAGAAAAAATGGTAGTTGAAGAAACCAAAAGAAATTATATGTATCTAAATTTATATAATTTTAATGTTGATGGAATTTATATTAACAGAGTAATTCCACTTGAAATAGAAAATAACTTTTTTGATGAATGGAAGAAGATACAAGGAGAATATATAGAAAAACTTAATGAAGTTTTCTTAGATATGCCTAAATACAAGGTTAAGTGGTATGAAATTGATATAAATGGTTTTGAAGGACTTCAAAGAATAATTAATGATTCTTTAGAAGATGAAAATATATTTAATGTCTTAAAATTTAATTCTAATGAAACTTTCAAAAAACTTGAAAATGGATATTCTTTGACTTTAAAGATACCTTTTGCAGAGAAAGATGATTTTGATTTGTTTGAGTCTTCTAACGAAATAATAATTAAAATAGGAAATTTTAAAAGAAACATTCCTTTACCAGATGTTGTGAGAAAATATTCAATTTCAAATGCAAAATTTGAAAATGGAGAATTAAATATTATATTTAGTTAGATACAACATTTTATTATGCAAAGTAAAAATGGTAAATTTTTGGGAATATAAATAATAGGAGGAAATAATATGAATAAAAAGCTTATTAAAGATATTATAAAATTAAAAAAAATGGAATATGAAATTTTTAAGGAATTAATGCCAGAATGTATTACAAACAAAATAGAAAAAGTTGAAAAAGAAGTTTTGAGTTTAGGCACAGATATAGTACTAGATTTGATAAAAGATAACAAATATGAAACTAAAGAAAATAAGGAAGTTAAAAAAGTAGGAGTAGATTTTAAGTAGAGGTGAAATGGTATGAGAATTATACTATATACAGGAAAAGGTGGAGTAGGAAAGACAAGCATTTCA
>JALFQD010000107.1 GCA_022785265.1 Clostridium sp.
GCATCTGTAAGACCAGCTTCTTGAATTTTTTTCTTAACCATAATTTCAACAGTTCTTTTATTTATTTTTTTATACTGGGAAGATAAAAAAAGATATTCTTTATTTTCTAAAGTTGCTTTAGAATCATCTCTTACTTTTAAATAGTTTTCAATAGCTTTTAAACAAGCATGATTTAAATAAACAGTTCTTTCCTTATTTCCTTTACCTACAATTGTAAGTGTATCGTTTTTTATCCTTTTTATTTTTATAGAACAAAGTTCAGAAATTCTCATGCCACAATTTAAAAACAATACAAAAATACAATAATCTCTAGCATAATTTTTATCCTTTTTATTCATAGAATTTAAAAGTATTTTACATTGTTCAAGTGTAAGGTATATTGGATTTCTTTTTTCTTTTTTAGGGGTTTCTAATTCTAAAGTTGGATTTTCATCTATAATCTTAGCTTTTTGATGAAGATATCCAAATAAAGCTCTTAAAGCAGAAACTTTTCTAGAACGAGTATATGTTCCATTTTCTCTTACTTTCTCTGCATAAGAAAGAAAAGCATATATATCTGTAAGAGTTATGTTTCTTAAAAAATCATTAGTTATATCATTTATTTTTACATCCTCAAGTCTTTCAGCTTCTTTTTCTTGACCTTTATAAACCTTCATAAATTTTAGAAAAAGTGAAATATCAATAATATATCCATCAACAGTGTTTTTAGATTTTCCTCTTATAACTTCATAATAATCAATAAAGCCATTAAGAAATTTAGGATAATCATTAATATTTCTTATATCCATACCTAACAAATTCAAAATGGAATTATCACTAATATTTTTTTCTAGTTCTATTTTTTTTACTGAATTTTTTTTATTCTTATTTTTTCTTTTGACCTTATCTGACTTTTCGTTTAAATAAATTTCTCTAAGACCAGAACCCTTTATCCAGTTTTGTATTGTTCTAATATTAACATTATATATTTCACTAAGTTTTGAAGTTTTTATTTTATGTTTTATGTATAAAATATATAAATCTTGTAAAAGATAATAATATGGTTCTGTATTTGAGTTTTCTTGAAATTTTTCATACAAACTTTTTATTATAATTTTATCCTGTGGTGTTAAAAATATGCTTAAAAGTTGCTTGATTTCTTCAGGATATTCATAGTTTTTATATTTTTCGTTTTTGTTATTGTTCATAATGCTAATTTTACCTCCTAAAATGTCTTTAAAGCCTTATAAATACTATATCACAAAGCTTTCGTTTTTTCAATATATACAATTTCTCTAAATGCGAATTTAGCGAAATTAGGTGTAATTTTAAAAGAAATTTTATAAAATTTAAAGCAATAAAATTATAAAAAATTCACTAAAATATATTAGATTTTCTCAAAATTTTAATTTCAAGAAATATTTAAACTTATAAATACTAATTTTTATGTTTTTTCAAAATTTATTTTTTGTTAAAATCAATTTTATATATTTATTTCAATTTATTAAATTTTTATTCATATATAGATTTAATATACTTAATTTTAAAATTTATACAAATAATAATTTAACTTAAAAGTCAGATAAGGTCAAATAATTATGTCTTATTTACCATACAAAAATTTTTATGTTTTAAATTTAGCAATTGATATTTAATAAAAATTTATCATTTATTAAACAAAATATTTTTAAAATTAAAATGCAAGGCTTTAATTTTAAAACCTTGCATTTTTATAAAGTTTATCATTTTTATATTATAAAGAAATTATATCTTTTAAAATGTTTTACAAATTATTTAATCTAATAATAAAAAATATATTTTAAAATTTACTTATCAGTTTAAATTTGTTACAACATCAAATCTATATCCTTGACCTTCCATATAAGTTATAAACTCATCTAAAGCATCTGCATTTGCAACATTAACTCCATGTAATAAATAAATAGCTCCTTGGTGGCTATAATTTTTCATCCACTCTAAGGCATATTCTTTATCATTCCATTCAGCTGCCCAATCTTTATAAGCAAAACTCCAAAATATACTTTTGTAGCCCATTTGATTTGCATAATCCATTGCACATTCATTAAAAGTTCCTTCTGGAAATCTTAATACCTTATCCATTTCAGTTCCTATAAG
>JALFQD010000113.1 GCA_022785265.1 Clostridium sp.
TTGGTATAATTATAGTCTGGATTTAAAGGATTAAATATATCTAATTTAAATAAATTCTAAAAAGTAACGCTATGATTAAAGAAATCATCAGTACTAACAAGATTGTCAATTGAAGTAGTAGGAAAATATTCCTGCCAACTACAATCGCATTCTTTTGATTCTAATTGTTTTAAAACTATTGATGAAACAATTTCTTTAAAGAATGATAAAATATCTTCATCAGTTTCTTTTGAATAATTTATTCTACTATAGATATCAAGTAATTCTTTATAATCATTAATATCATTTATATCAAAATTCTCTTTGATAGAATTTAAAGCAATTAAAAAATCAACCTTTTTATTCATTTATATATCCTCTTTCTAATCCTTGGTTATAGATGAAAGTAAGCCAAGATTTATCTTTTGTAAGCCATCCCTTTTTAATTCCTATGTCATAAACTCCATACTGATAATATAAATCAGTTAATTTTTCAAAGCTGGCTTTATTAAAAGCACAAACTGCTTTAATAGGCATATAAGGTTCTCCGCTATCTTCAGTCTAAGCTCCCAAACATCCTTGCTTACAAAGACTAAGATATTTGCATTTTGAACACATAGGATACATAGTCGTTTTTGCCGTTTTCATAGTTATATATGCACTTACATTGTAAGGATCTATATCAATAATATGAGTTTTTTCCTGATTAGTTTTAAAATATCCAGCAGTATAAAGAGGATAAGACATTCTATGACAAAATACTAAAGATAAGTTAGTGCAATTAAAATGAATCATAGCCTAAGCTCCACAACTCATCTTATCATAATTAGGAGCTGTTGGACTACTAGTTTTTAAGTCTAATGGATCAGCTCCTTGAGGGAATGGTAAATTTCCATCTTCTTCTGTCCCAACTAATAAATGATGTACAAATTTAGTTTTATCGCTATTACATAATTTAAATCTTTTCTCCATGAAATATTCAAGAAATTTATTATGTAATTCAATTGTTTCTGGAGTCCAATTACCATTTCGCACTTCAAGCATATAGGGCTAATAATATCCTCCTGGGGCGGTTAGATCAAATTTTTTATACATATCATACCACCAATCAATATTTTCACACCATACATCAATATTTTCTGCACTGATCATAGGATGGTATCCAAATCCGAATTCTTTAGTAAACTAAAAAATAGTATCAAAATAACTCTAGTCTATATTAATTTTTTCTCTATTTTTTATAGCTGGTAATCCATCAGTACTCCAAGAAAAGCTTATAAAAATGTTATATGTATCTTTAAAATGATGAAATAATTTTCTAAACTTAGATACTAACTGAGGTTTTTCATATACCCATCGTAAATTACAAGGACACTAAACTAATCCCTAAGTATTAAAATATTCAGGATGTTTAATTAATATAGGTTTTAAATATTTTTCAAGTAAATCAATAATATCGAAAAAGATTTCATCATTAAACATATCTCCTGCAAATAAAGCAATATTATAACAGAAATTTTTTCTTATATTATAAACATAATCTAAAATAAGATCTATATTTTTTAAAGTATCTTCTTTATTTAAAGTTGTTGGATAAAGTTCTTTACCATAATTAGCTATATAGCAATATGAACAATGCTAATTACACTAAGGACGTACTATTAATTCAAATCCATTATTATTTAAAAAATAATCTCCATCAGAATTTGAATTAGTAGGATAAGGTAATAAAGAAGTATCCAAATATAATTTTAATAAATCTCTTTCTTGTTCTTTATAAGTCATTATTAAAAATCTCCAATTTCTTTATTTATATCTTCTTCAGCTATATCTAAAATGCCATTACAAAAAAATCTTATTTCTTCATTACCTCTAATAAAAATAGAGCCATTACGACATTTTAATACATTATAACATTGATACGCTCTAGCTAAAATAAAAGCATGACGTTTTAATTTATTAAAATCATATAGATAAGATTCACTAGCCTATCCACATAAAGCTAATAAATATATTTTATTTATCATTTGTTGCGTTTCAAATAAAGTTACAGTTGGATCACGTGCTGTAAGATAAAAATCTAACAGTTTCTCAATTTCTTCTTTATCATTTTTTAAAATATTAAGATAACGTCCATGAGATTTACACATCCATCGAGATTGATCTAAAATCGTATTAGTTAATTTATCTTCCTCTAAGTATGGATCATATAAAGAAGCATGACAATCTAAAAGATTTCCCTAATAATCCATTCGTAAAACGCCATCTAAAGAACTACATTGACTGCCGATAGGTAAATGCTTAGTAGTTACAAAATTATCTATTAATTTATCAATTGAGCGACAATTTGTTTCATAACATAAGCTAATTAC
>JALFQD010000155.1 GCA_022785265.1 Clostridium sp.
ATACTGTCACTCCACATTCCATAGCTTCTAAAGTTACAAGAGAAAAACTTTCCCACTTTGATGTATTAATAAGTATTGAAGAATTTAAGTAATAATCTATAACTTTATTAGTTTTTGGTTTTAGAATTATGTTATCTGAAAGATTTAATTCTTTTATTCTATTTTCTAACATCTCTTTATATGGTCCTTCTCCTACAAATATTAAATGCCATTCTTTATATTTACATACAAGTTTTTTAAATACTTCAATAGCTAATTCTGGACGCTTATCAAAATCAAATCTTCCTATAAATAAAATATTCTTACTATTAAGATTAGCTTTCTTTTCTGAACTAAAGGTTAATGGATTTGAAATAACTTCTACATTTAAATTCATATTCTTTTTATATTTTTCTCTATCTAAAGAAGTTAAAACTACAACTTTATCAAGATTTGCCATATAATTTTTAAACATTTCATCTTGATGCCAAACAAATTCACCTTTACTATTAATAAAAGCATCATATGTTCCATGCTCCCAACCTATTGTTTTAGCTTTTATTTTATCAGAGATTATTCCAAGTAGCATACTATATCTATGATTTGTTCCTATAATAATATCATAATTTTCTTCATTGAGTCCATTAATAAATCTTTCCTCTACTTCTTTTCCATAATAAGCTTTTGTTAACTGCTTTATATATTTCTTTTTATTAAAAAAATTAGTTTTACAATTTATGGTTCTAACAAAGAAAGAAAATATTTTAGTTGAAAGTTTTCTATTATCAAAGTATCCTATATCTTTATAAGATACTTTATCATCAAGACCATAAAGTTCTCTATTTTCTTTTATTTTTGTTCGCTCACAACACCATATATCAACTGTTTTTCCCTCTTTAACAAATTCATTTGCTATAATTGTTACAACTCTTTCTATTCCTCCAAGTTTAAAAACATTATCAGTTAAAATACATATTTTCATTTTTTCTCCTTATAATGACTACCCATTTTTAAAACATTCTAAATATTCTTTAGCTACATTTTTTAAATCATATTTTGGAAAAGAATGCTTTTTTCCTATTGCTTTCTCTTCTTGTTTCATTTTTTCTATCCATTCATTTTCATCAAAAGGATTGTCTATATAAACAGCTTTATTTTCTGTTACTTCCATTAAGCTTGTTTCTTTGCTTGTTATAACTACAGCTCCAAGAAGCATTGCTTCAACAGGCGGCATTCCAAAGCCTTCAAAAATACTTGGAAATAAAAATGCTTTGCAATTTTTAATTAATGTATTCCTTTCTTTATCTTCCACAAAGCCTGTTAAAAATACACAATCTTGCAGTTTGTAATTTTTTATAAGGGAATTTATTTTTTCTGTTGCTCCCCCATTAATTCCTGATATTAATAATTTTTTAGGAAGAGGAATGGATTTTTCTTTTATTTCTTTAAAAACCTTTATTAAAGTATCTAAGTTTTTATGAGGAAGAATCTGGGCTATAGTATAATAATAATTATCTTTTTCTATATTAAACTTTTTCTCTAAAGTAGAAAATTCATACTTCTCTTCTTTCATAACAACAGCATTATATATTACCTTGATTTTTTCTTCTTTAACATTATAATATTTTTTTATATCTTCTTTTACATAATTAGATATTGTAATTATTTTTTTAGAGGTTTTTACTGCATTTTTCATACAAAAATTAAGCCACTTTCTTTTAAACTTTCCAAAGTACTGAGGATAATGTAGCATTTGTAAATCATGTATTGTAGTAAAATATTTTATATTCCATGGATTAATTATTGGTTTACTGTAAATGGGTTCAAAACATAAATCTACTTTTTCTTTTTTTAAGATACTTCCCATTTTAAAGTTCTGCCATAGTATTCTTGCATTTGCATTACTTGAATTAACATTACAAATCTTTTTAATAAATCTACTATCTTCAAAATATTTATTAAAGGTTTCATGGTTATCCTTTGCTAAAAGCAAAATATATTCATTTTTATCCTCTAATTTCATAAAGCCATCAAGAAGATTTCTAATATAAAATTCTCCTCCACCACATTTTTTAGGCTTTACCCAAGATAGGTCTATTGCAATTCTCATATTAATACCCCTCAAAATTTGATATTACTTTCTCCAAATAAAATTATTAATAATTTCTGTATATCCTTGAATTATATTTACAACCTTTGTTGAAACATTTGTATCTGTATAATCATTTGCTTTTACAACTTCTTCTCCTTGAAGCTTTTCTTCCACAATAATATTTATTGCTTGAGTTATGCTTTCAAAGGTTATTCCTCCTAAAATAACAGAGCCTTTATCTATTGCTTCTGGTCTTTCTGTGCTTGTTCTTATTGATACTGCTGGGAAGTTCATAATATTTGATTCTTCTGCTAAAGAGCCACTATCTGATAAAACACAAAATGCTTCTTTTTGAAGTTTATTATAATCATAAAAGCCAAATGGCTTTAATGAATTAATATTTTTATGGAATTTAATTTTCTTTTCTTCAATCTTTTTAAAGCTTCTTGGATGAGTTGAATAAATTACTGGCATATTATATTTTTCTGCTATTTCATTTAGTGCATCTATAAGATTTTTAAAGTTTTTATCATTATCTATGTTTTCTTCTCTATGGGCACTTACAAGAAAATATTTTTTAGGCTCTAAATTTAGCTTTTCTAAAATATTACTTTCATCAATTTTATTCATATATCTCTTAAATACTTCAGGAAGAGGAGAACCTGTAACAAATGTATATTCCTTTCTCATTCCTTCACTTAAAAGATATCTTCTTGCATGTTCTGTATATGCCATATTTACATCACTAGTTACATCCACAATTCTTCTATTTATTTCTTCTGGAACATTTTGGTCAAAGCACCTGTTTCCAGCTTCCATATGAAATACTGGGATTTTTAATCTTTTAGCAGCTATAGCACTTAAACAGCTATTTGTATCTCCTAATATTAAAAGAGCATCTGGTTTTTCTGAAAGAAGAACCTTATAACTTTCTGAAATAATATTTCCCATAGTTTCTCCTAAGTCCTTTCCAACAACTCCAAGAAAGTAATTAGGCTTTCTTAATTCAAGTTCTTCAAAAAATACATCATTTAAATTATAATCCCAGTTCTGCCCTGTATGTACCAATATACAATCAAAATATTTATCACATTTTTTAATAACTTCTGATAGTCTTATTATTTCTGGTCTTGTTCCAACTATTATCATTACCTTAAGCTTTTTCACTTTTTCTTCCTCCATTTTAACTCACTTCTCTCTTTATTTACACCTTTTCAAAATAAGTATCTGGCTTATCTTTATTAAAGCTTTCATTTGCCCACATAACTGTAACTAAATCCTTTTCCCCTATATTTATTATGTTATGTGTATATCCTGTAGGAATATCAACTACCTCTAATTTTTCTTCACTTACATAATACTCTATAATTTTTTCACTATTTACTTTTCTAAATTGTATCAAAGCTTTTCCACTTACCACAAGGAATTTTTCATTTTTAGAATGATGCCAATGATTTCCCTTTGTAATTCCTGGCTTTGTGATATTTATAGAAACTTGTCCTTGTGATTCACTTCTTATAAATTCTGTAAATGAACCTCTTTCATCAATATTCATCTTTAAAGGATAAGAAAAGTTGTCCTCTGGAAGATAGCTTAAGTAGGTGCTATAAAGTTTCTTTTCAAAATCATCATCCATATTTGCAATAGATAAATTATTTCTACTTTCTTTAAATTTATAAATTTTTTCTGCTATTTCTCCAAGCTTTATTTTATATATTGGTTCTACAAAAGATAATTTTCCTTTTCTATTTTCTTTTCCATATAAAGCTTTTAAAAACTCATTTACTACATCATCTATGTATATAAGATTCATTTCTTTATTTTCATCATTTATAATTATTTTTTCTCCTCTTGCTATATTATAACAAAAAGTAGCAACTACACTATTATAATTAGGTTTACACCATTTTCCAAATACATTATTAAGCCTATATATTAGTGCTTTCCCATTAGTTTTATTTTCATATCTTATAAGTTCTTCTTCTCCAAGTTGTTTACTTTTTCCATAAAGATTATCTTGATTTTCTGCTTGAATTGAAGATGTCATTAAAACAGGTATTGATTTATTATGTTTTATAAGTAAATCTATTATATTCTTTGTTAAATTATAATTTCCTTCAATAAACTCCTCTTCATTTTTAGGTCTATTTACTCCTGCTAAATGAAAAATAAAATCACACTCTTTTATACATTCTTCTAAATAATCTATGCTATCATTTCTTGTAAATTCTAGTATATCTGTTATATTTCTATTTTTAAGTTCTGCCACAAGATTTTGTCCTATAAATCCTTTTGCACCTGTAACTAATACTTTCATTTTTCCTCCAAATTATACCTATTGAATTTAATTTTGTAAGTTTTTTTGTTCTAAATTTAAAACACTATTTTTCATAAATTATCTATTATTCCATTCTTTAAGTTCATTTTGTATATATTTTAAAGATAGTAACTTTTCTTTAACTTGATTTACATTAAGTATTTGGGTATTTTTTGAGTTATATTCCTTTAAGACATTTCTTTTTTCATTACCTTTACTAAAATATTTTTCATAATTCAAATCCCTTTTATCACAAGGAACCCTATAAAAGTTTCCCATATCTATAGCATGTGCACATTCTTCATTTGTAAGAAGAGTTTCATACATTTTTTCTCCATGACGAATTCCTATTATCTTTATTTCATTATCTGCATTGAAAATTTCCTTAACAGCTTGAGCTAAATCTTCTATTGTACAAGCTGGTGCTTTTTGCACCATTATATCTCCACTTTCTGCATTTTTAAATGCAAATAATACAAGCTCTACTGCTTCATCAAGACTCATTATATATCTTGTCATCTTAGGCTCTGTTATTGTTAATGGTTTTCCACTTTTTATTTGCTCTATAAATAAAGGAATTACAGAACCTCTTGAACACATAACATTACCATATCTTGTTCCACAAATAACTGTTTTTTCTGGTGACACGGTTCTTGATTTTGCAACAAAAACCTTCTCCATCATAGCCTTTGATGTTCCCATAGCATTTACAGGATAAGCTGCTTTATCTGTAGATAAACATATAACCTTCTTAACGCCTTCATCTATAGCTGCTGTAAGAACATTATCAGTGCCAATAACATTAGTTTTTACAGCCTCAAGAGGGAAAAATTCACAGCTAGGAACCTGCTTTAAAGCTGCTGCATGAAATATATAATCTACTCCATGAATAGCATTTCTTATACTTTGAATATCTCTTACATCTCCAATATAAAACTTAATTTTATCATTATTATATTTTTTTCTCATATCGTCTTGTTTTTTTTCATCTCTTGAAAAAATACGAATTTCTTTAATCTCTGTTTCTAAAAATCTATTTAAAACTGCATTTCCAAAGGAACCTGTTCCTCCAGTTATCATTAAAACCTTATTTTTAAACATTTTTACTCAACCCTTTATAACTAATTTTTTCTATTACAATACTAAACAAAATCTTTTAAGCTTTTAAATCTTTTATCTAAATTTTAAGAATTTCATTTAGTTTATTTAAAAGTTTTTTTCTACTAAAATTATTTTTAAAAAAGTTTTCACCTTTTTTTCCTATATTTTTTCTTTCACTATCACTCATATTATAAAGCTTTAAAACATTTTCACACAATCCTTTATAATCTTCTGCTTCACAAGTAAGACCACATTCGCTTTCATTTATTATTCTATTTCCTTCTCCACTTAAAGCACCTATTATAGGCTTACCTGCTGCCATATAAGATTGTACCTTAGCTGGTAATGTTACTTTTAATATTTCTTCATTTTTTAAGGTTACTATTAATCCATCAGACATTGAAAAATATTTAGGCATATCTGAAGAAGGCTTTCTCCCATGCAAAATAACCCTTTCTTCTAAAGAATTTTCTTTTATCATAGATTTTATTTTTTCAAATTCACTTCCATCACCAATAATATTCCATATTATATCTTTATTTTTACAAATACTAGCAGCCTTTATTATAGTTTCTACACTTTGAGCTTTTCCTATATTTCCTGCAAAAGTTACATTAAAATTTTCTTTTTTTTCATTTTCAAATTCATTACTATAAAAATCTTCTGCCCATTGTGGAAAATAAATAAACTTTTTTCTATCAATACTTTCAGCTAAAATATCTTCATAACCTTTTGAGGCAATAAGAATATTATCAAAACCATTATAGATTTTATTACATATCTTTTTAAGAAATTTTCTTATACTTTTATTTTTAATATTTATTATAGAATAAAAAGTTTCAGGCCACAAATCTTGTATATAAATATAGCTTTTTATTCTTTTTAGTTTTGCAATAACTAATGCTGGCACTGCTGAAGTTATTGGTGATACTTGAAAAACAAAAATTCTATCATACTTTTTATTTAATAATGTTAATGCTTTTAAACTTCCTAAAACCATAAAAGATAAATAATTTAACCCCAATCGCAAAGAACTATTTTTCCCACGTGTTACCATTAAAGTTCTATGGATTTTCATTTTTTCAAATTCTTTAGGTCCTTTATTAAAAATAGAATATCCCTTGTATAACTTTCCTTCTGGATAATTAGGAAGACCAGTAAGTATTTCTACCTCATTTCCTTTTTCTTTAAGTCCTTTACATATATCATTTATTCTAAAATCTTCAGGATAAAAATACTGTGATATCACTAAAATTTTCATTTGGTTCTCCTTAAACTATATATAATATTAAAAACTTATATATTTTCAAAATAAAAAAATATTAGTTATCTTTTATATTATACATTAAATCTACCTTTTTGTTTATTTCATCACTTGGGTAAACATTATCTGACATAAGCTTTATAGAATTTTCTTCTATAAATAAGTTTTTTAAAGTGATTTTGTTTATCTCATATAAGATTTTCATTAAAAACTTAGGAATAATTATAACTCTTCTTTTTTTTCTTTGAGCTAAAAGCTCCTTATAGGTATATGAAGTTTTATCACTTATGTTATAAGTATTTTTTCCATCTTCATTTTTTATTAAATAATCTACAACAAGGTATATATTTTTTATGTTGCATAGGCTTAATTTCTCAAAACCATTTCCTACTGTATAACCTAAGCCTTTAATTTCTGTTCTTTTTCTTATATTTCTATCAAAATTTTTAGAATAAACTGAAGCTAGTCTTAAAATGCTATAAT
>JALFQD010000300.1 GCA_022785265.1 Clostridium sp.
CTTTACCATCTATTGTTATTGTTCCACTTGTTATTTCTTCAAATCCTGCAAGCATTCTTAGTGTAGTTGATTTTCCACATCCTGATGGTCCAACAAATACAATAAATTCACCTTCATTTATTGATAAATTAAAATCTGTTACTGATTTTCTCTTTGCGTTTTTATATTTCTTTTCAACATTTTTAAATTCTATAAAACTCATATTTTTTACCTACCCTTCTTTTGATCCTGATGACATTGCACCTTCTACTAATTGCTTAGAGAATAATGAATAAATTATTAACACTGGAATTGTTATTAATGTTATAGCAGCTAGAACCTCTCCTTTAGTTACAGTATCATTAGCTGTAATTGAATTTAATCCTATTTGTACTGTTAGTAGCTTGTCTGATGTAAACACTAGTGATGGCCATAAAAAATCATTCCATATTCCTAAGAAAGTAAACACACTTACTGTTGCAACAATTGTCTTTGACATTGGAAGTACCACTTTAAAGAAATACTTTATTTGTCCACAATTATCTAACTGTGCTGCTTCATATAATTCATCTGGAAGTTTAGAAAATACTTGTCTAAATAAAAATATATTAAATGGACTTACTATCATAGGAAGAATATATCCTATAAATGTATTTAATAATCCTGCCTTAGCTATTATTATAAAGTGTATTGTTATTATAGTTTCCATAGGCACAATCATTAAAAGAAGAATAATAAATACCCACATATCTCTAAATGGAAATTTTATTTTTGCTAAAGCATATCCTGCTAATCCATTAACAATAATACTTAAAATTATTAAAACTGCTGCATAGAATAAAGTATTACACATATATCTAATTAAACTGCTGTTAGTTATGATATTTATATAATTTTCAAAAAAATTATCAGCAGTTAATGGTGGAAAAAATGCTGCCATACTATTCATATCTTGTGCTATTGTGGCATCTGATTTAAAAGAATTCATAACCATCCAAACAACAGGGAACAAGAAGAATAATGATAATATTAAAAGAAATATAGTTAAAATTATATTAAACTTTTTACCTTTTTTAGAAACCATATTACTAATCCTCCTTCCTATTTGTTAGCCAATTTTGAATACCAGCTAATATAATAACTAAAATTGCAAATATTATTGCCATAGCTGATGCATATCCCATATCCCAATTTACAGTACCAGTTTCATAGATATCGTAAACCATTGAATATGTTGAAAACGCTGGTCCTCCTCCAGTCATAACCATTGGCTGAACTACTAACTTAAATGCTCCTATTGTTATAGTAAGTAATACGTAAACAGTTATTGGCTTAAGCTCTGGTAAAGTTACATTTACAAATGTTTTCCATGGACTTGCTGAATCTATTTCTGCTGCTTCATAAAGACTTGGAGAAATAGCTTGTAATGCGCCTAAGAAAATAATCATTTGATAACCCATTCCTTGCCATATACTCATCATAGAAATTGACGCTAATGCCTGTTCCTTTGAATGTATAAATGGCTGTGAAGCAATACCTAAATTATTTAATATTGTATTTATTAATCCATCTGGACTATATAACTGCATCCATAAAGTTGATACAACTGCTAATGACATAACTACTGGTATAAAAAATGCTACTTTAAAATATTTTTTACAATGAGTAACTTTATTTATTCCAAGTGCTAGCAATAATGCACCTCCCATCTGTAATGGAACTACTATTATTGCAAATTTTATTGTGTTTAAAAATGCTTTTCCAAATAATTCATCTTTAAATAGTCGTACATAATTTTCAAGTCCCACAAACTTAGTAGATTGAGGATCTAATGTAAAGAAATCTGTAAAACTAAATACTAAAGTTAATATCATAGGAATAAATAAAAATAAGGTTAATAAAACTAATGCTGGTCCAAAAAAAGTCATTCCCATTATTTTTTCAGCTTTTTTATTCATTCTCCCATCTCCTTTTTAATCTTGATATCTAAGCAACCTATCCTCTATTCTTCTCATGGTTTTATATAAAGCCTCTTCTGGTGTTTCATCATTTAATAAAACTCCTTCTACTGCCTGCTGAAATGATGTACTTATTTGAGGATAAGCAGGTGATTTTGGTCTTGGATGACCATAAGTTTTTAACTGTTCATATAATTGCTTAAACAATCCATCTTCTTGGAATACTGATATTTGCTCATAAGCTCCATAAGTTGAAGGTAAATTTCCTGTCTTTTCATATATTGTAATGCCACTTTCTACTCCACTCATATACTTTACCGCCTCTGTGGCTGCTTCAACATTTTTACAGGCTGATGTTACAGCATAAGACCATCCTCCTGTTGGAGTGTATTTTTCTCCATTCCATCCTTCACCTACTGGATAAGGTGCTATACCAAGATTAATATCAGGAAAATTTTCAGTTATTCTATTTATAGACCAAGCTCCATCAAACAAAAATGCTGCTCTTCCTGACTCAAACAAATCTTCAATGCCAACTTTAGAAACATAACCCTTATCAATTAAAGTCTTAAAATACTCTAATGGTTGTTCATTTTTCTTTGAATTAAATACCCCATTTACCTTCAATCCATCTTCGCTTACAAAATCACCACCATTTGACCAAATAAATGGTGCATAAAAATAAATTGTTGTTTCTCCTGCTGGAAATGGCATATCTATTACATAACCATCACCATCATCGAAATAACCTTTTGCTTTTTCACATACCTCTAACAACTCACTCCATGTCCAAGGATCATCCATTGGTGGTATTTCAATTCCAAGTTTCTTTATTATATCTTTGTTATAGTAAAAACCTACACTAGACTCCATTACACCTAATGAATATAATTTTCCATTAATTGTTCCTTGTTCGATTATTGATGGAAGATATTTGCTTAACTCTTCATCTGACATTTCAGCTAAAGGCTGAATAATATTATTTGCTGAATAAGATGATACATTTGGACCATCTACTGTAATAATATCTGGTAATCCGCCTGATATTACTGATGCATTTACCTTATCACTATATCCACCCCCACTTTCATTTCTTGGAACAAACTCCACATCTAAATAATACTTTCCATTAAATTTTTCATTGAATTCGTTTACTGACTGTGCATACGCTTGTCCTTCTGGGGTTTCTTGTATTACATGTACCCACATTGTAATTACTTCTTCCCCATCATCATATCCTTCTTTTCCTGAATAGCTTTTTTTATCACTTCCAGATAAAGAGCATCCTGTAATGTTAAGACATAATAGTACTAAAAGCAACCAACATATCTTTTTCACTTTTTACTTACCACCTTTCTTTTAATATCATTTCTTAAATTACCGGTAAAGTGACCGGTAATGTAACCGGTTATTTGAGTATATTTTAACATGTTATTGTTTTCATGTCAATAGATAAATCTTTTCAAAAAAACATTTTTTGATATAATATTACATAAGATAAATAACTTTTTTCATTGTCTTAGAATTTACTTCTATCTTTTTTGATATAATATATTTTTTACTACAAGGAGGTTGATTAATATAAAAAAAGTTACATTTAGTGATATTGCAAAATACACCAATTTTTCTAAAACTACTATTTCTAGATACTTTAATGCTCCTGAAACATTAACAAAGGAGTCAATTAAAAAAATTGAGAAAGCCTTAATTGACTTAGATTATAAAGAAAATAAAGTTGCAAAAAGTCTTGCAAATGGAAGAACTGAAATAATAGGAATAATTGTTCCCAACTTATATTTACACTACTATTCTAATTTATTAAATTGTCTTCTTAACACTTATCCAAAATATAATTATAAATTTTTAGTATTCACAGGAAACTCAAATCCAGATGAAGAAATGAATTATATTCAAGAGTTATTGTCTTATAAAATTGAAGGCTTAATATTATTAAGTAATTCCATTAACTCTAAAGCTCTAAGCAATCTAGATATACCAATTGTTGGTATAGAACGTGAGGATAAATATATTTCTAGTATTAATAGTGATAACTATTCTGGTGCTTTAAAAGCTACTAATATGCTTATAGATAATAATTGTGATATACTTATACACATTAATAATGATGTAAGCAAAGACATGCCATCATATAAACGTATTGAGGCCTTTAAAGATGCATGTGAAAACAGAAATGCAAATTATAAACTTTACTTATCTGATAAAGGAAGTTCTTTTAAATCTTCTTATGAAGATTTATATAATATATATCAACAAATAGAAAAAGATTATCCTAAAATAAAAAAAGGAATATTTGTTAGCAATGATACCCATGCTAATATATTATTAAATATTCTTGTAAGAAATAAAAAAAATATTCCTGAGGAATATGAAATAATAGGATTTGACAATTCTCCAATATCTACTGAAGCAATAATTCCAATTACAACAGTAGGACAAGATGTGGTTAAAATTGCAAATGAATCAATAAAATTAATATTAAGACAAATAAACCTTAAAAAGAAAGAGCAATCTTTAGAAATACAACATATAACTATTGATACAAATTTGTTTATAAGGGAAACAACTAGCTAAATTAATTTTTTAATTTAAATGGGATTGTTAAAATTTAATTTCTATTCAACAATCCCATTAATTAAAAAATTATCTTAATTCATTATTTCGTCTTTCTTTAAAAAAATCCATTAATAAATTTCCACATCTTTCATCATATGCCCATACCACCTTAACAAAAGAGTTAAGATGGTTATTATCAATTAAATTAATTACAGAACCACATGCTCCCATATCCTTATTAAATGTTCCTATAATTATCTTTGATATTCTACTTTGAAGTATTGCTCCTGTACACATAGGACATGGTTCTAATGTAACATACATTTCACATCCTAATAATCTCCAATCCCCAATAGTTTTGCAAGCATTTTCTATGGCTATTATTTCTGCATGCCGTGTTGGATTTTTCTCTGTTTCTTTACGATTATGTCCTCTTCCAATAATAACACCATCTTTAACTATAACTGCTCCAACAGGAATTTCTCCATGTTCATATGCCTTTAATCCTTCTTTTATTGCTTCATACATAAAGCCCATAATAAATACTCTCCTAATAAAAAATAATTTTAAAGGGTAGCTTTTGTGCTACCCTATTATTAAGTATAAATTCTAACTTTTTTGATACGATTTTTTTCAACTTCTTCTACTTTGAATTTTATTTTACCTATATTTACTTCTTCATTTTCGTCTGGCATTCTTCCTAGTTCTTCAATTATAAGACCACCAATAGAATCTAATTCTTCAGATTCCATATTAACTCCTATAAGGTCGCTTATTTCATCAAGCTTAGCACTACCATCAACTATATATTCATCCTCTTTTACAACTTTTATTTTGTCATCATGCTCATCATATTCATCTTCAATTTCCCCAACAATCTCTTCTACAAGATCTTCAAGTGTAACTATTCCCACAGTACCACCATATTCATCTAACACAACTGCCATATGAATTCTATTTTTCTTCATTTCATTAAATACTTCAGTAACTTTTTTAAATTCAAATGTATAGAAAGGTTCTCTCATATAATCTTTAAGTTTAAAGTGTTCTCTATTTTCATTTGCTAGTATTAGGTCTTTTACATTTAAAACACCAACTATATTATCAATTGTCTCTTCATATACTGGTATTCTTGAAAATTGATCTCTTTTTATAACTTCTAAAATATCATCATATTTGTCTTCAACATTTATTGTTGTCATGTCAACTCTTTGAACCATAACATCTTTTACTTGTTGATCTCCAAAATCAAAAACGTTGAAAATCATTTGCTTTTCAACATCTTCAAGAACTCCCTCTTCTTCACTTACCCCAACCATTGTCTTTAACTCTTCTTCAGTTATAAATGGTTCTGATTCATTTGGATCTGCTCCTAGTAACCTTATAAATAGAGATGAAATAGCAGTAAATAGAAAAACAAATGGCTTGAATATTCCAACACAAAATTGTATTGGCTTTGCTACTTTTAGTGAAACTGCCTCTGACTTTTGCTTAGCTACAGTTTTTGGAGTTATTTCACCAAAGATAAGTACTAAAACAGTCATAACACCTGTTGATATTGCTACTGCTGAATCACTTCCATTAAAAAGTTTAACTGCTAATGATGTTGCTATTGAAGAAGCTCCTATGTTTACTATGTTATTACCTATAAGTATAGCACCCAAAAGCTTATTTGGACTTTCTGTTAATTTCTCAACAAGCTTAGCTCCTTTAACACCTTCATCTACCATATTTCTTATTCTGATTTTACTTAAAGCCATTAATGCTGTTTCTGACATCGAGAAAAAGCCTGACATTAGTAATAAGATAACTAAAATAATTATCTGCCCCGTATAACTGGAATCCAAATGTGATCACACTCCTAATTTTTTTAAATATTTTTATTTAACATTATATCACATTTATATTATTATTTTATTAATTAATCAAATAATTTTTGTAAAATTCTATGTTATTTTAATTTTTTTATATAATTTTATTTTAAATTTATAATAAGATTTTTTCTTTCTTTAAATCATTATTTACCCATATTATAATGTGGGATATAATATGATTGAAAAAAAATTACACTCCCAACGGATATGTCAGGGTGTAACTCTATACAAGTAATTTGTACCCAAATATCAATTTAATTAACAAAGTTCCTAATTTCTTCGTTTATCTCCTTATACTTATAATCATGAACATAATGAGAACAATCCAACTCAATATATTTAGCATTTTCAATATTCCTAATATAATTTATCTGGACTTTTCTCCATGTTTCAGTATCCCACCCTGTACCTTGTCCATTTGATATGAACAACAACATCGGACAACTTGGAGCACCACCTTCATCCACAATTTTTGCATTATCTTTAATTTCCTGCACTTCTTTTATCATTGTTGAAGTTAGAGTTCTATTATAAAAAACAGCACGATATATTTCTTTCTCTTCTTCTGTTAAAGTACCATATTTTATTGCATCACTTTCTGATACTCCTGGTAATAGTCTAGTTATTCCAAGTCTTGCAGCAACCTGCCCTAACCTAATTGTAAACATATCTATGTTGTAATTCTCATATGCCTCAGGAACAGCCATATCTAATCCAACAATTGCTTCAACCTCATCAGGATACTTCTGTGCCCAATACAAAGCTTCTATTCCAGACATAGAATGTGGACATAATATAAATGGTCCCTCTATTCCTGCTTCTCTTAATCCTTCTCTTGTATCTTCTAAAATTGAATCTATTGGTCTTTCTTCATCAATAACATCACTAAAACCATATCCAAATTTTTCAACTACAACTATCTTATAATCATCATTTAATAAAGAATAAAGTGATTTAAAATCCAAAATGGGTGAACAGGTTCCTCCTCCAGACATAAATACTAGTGTTCTATCACCTTCACCTGTTGTATATATGCTCATATTATGTCCGTTTACTTCAAGCATATTTCCTAAAGGTGCTAACAAACTTTTCTCTTGTGATGAGTGAATTTTATGATTAATAAACGAAATCAATGTTATAGCAGCTATAACTATAAAAATTACAAATAATATTTTTGCCATCACTTTTAATATCCTTTTCAACGCTTCACCTCTTAAATAGGGAAATAAGAAATTCCACCCCTATAATGATTTAGCAATTTCATAAGCTTCTAATGAGAATTTATCTATTCGTTTGGCCCTGTTACTTTCATTTCCATATCCTCTAGTCATTTGATCAAACGCATAAACTTCACATTCTTTTGCTCTGTTTTTAATTCTATCTCCAATCATGACTGTTTTCATAGCCTCTAATTGTTTTATTCTTATTTCATCATTCAATGAGCCACCCATTGTAATTAAAAACAACGCTTTATCCAACACCTTCATTGTAGGAGAATCACCATAAGCAAATCCATAAGTCCATACTCTTTGAAACCACCCTTCAAGCATTGCAGGTGAAGCAGTCCAAAAATCAGGATAAATGAAAACAATTATATCTGATGCATTTATTCTATTTTGCTCTCTTAAAACATCTGGCAAAATAGGCATATCAATATTATAAAATCCTTCTCTTACATATTCACTCTCGCTCATAACAGGATTAAACCCTTCTTCATATAAGTCAGATATAGTATATGTAT
>JALFQD010000358.1 GCA_022785265.1 Clostridium sp.
CTTAAATTAACCAAGTAATGTTTTATCACTTAAGTCATCTCTTACATTAAGCTTTTCAAATAAAGCCATAAGCTTGTCTGTTGTATCAAGCTCTGCTTTTTCTTTTCCTTTAACATCTATTACAACAACTCCTCTGTGCATCATAAATAATCTGTTTCCAGTTTCTACTGCATGCTTTAGATTATGTGTTACCATAAGAGTTGTTATTCCTTTTTCTTTAACAATCTTCTTTGTAATATCCATTATCTTTTCAGAAGTTTTTGGGTCTAATGCTGCTGTATGCTCATCTAAAAGAAGAAGCTTAGGATTTGACATTACTGCCATCATAAGAGTTAAAGCTTGTCTTTGACCACCTGATAATAATTCAACCTTATTAAATAATTTATCCTCAAGACCTAAATCAACTCTTTTTAGCATTTCTTTATATTCATCTATCTTCTTTTTATTTATTCCTGAAGATAGTCCAAATCTTTTTCCTTTATTATCAGCTAAAGACATATTTTCTAAAATAGTCATATTAGGTGAAACTCCTACTGAAGGATTTTGAAATACTCTTCCTATAGATTTTGCTCTCTTATATTCGGGTTTATTAGATACTTCTTCATTATTAATAAGTATTTTCCCACTATCTTCACTAATACTTCCTGCTATTATATTAAGAAGTGTAGATTTTCCTGCTCCATTAGAACCTATTATTGTAACAAAATCTCCTTTATCTACTTCAAGAGAAAAATCATCAAAAACTTTATTTTCATTTATTGTATTTGGGTTAAAAACTTTACTCATATGTTCAATTTTTAGCATTTTAACAAGCACCTCCCTTTTTAAGCTTTCTCTTTTTAAAGCCAAAAATATCATTTTGAGAGGCTAATGCAATTACTATTACTGTTGCAGTTAATAAATTTAAGAGATTTGGATTTAAATTAAGTTTTAAAGCTATTGATATTGCTGCATAGTATATAATTGAGCCTATTATAGCCTGACTTGTAGATTTTATAAATTTAAATCTGCTAAATATTGAACTACCAATAATTACACAAGCAAGCCCCTTTACTACTACTCCTGTACCAAGCCCAACATCAGCAACACCATTATATTGAGCTGTAAGACCACCAGCTAAAGCAACTAAAGCATTACTTATCATAAGTCCAATTATTTTTATATTGTCCTTATTAACTCCTAATGTTGTTACCATTTGCTCATTATCTCCAACTGCAAATAATAAAAATCCAAGTTTTGTTTTCATAAATAAATCTAATAACACTTTTATTAATATAAGAATAATTAAAACGATTATAAATTTTGTTAAATTATATGTATTTTCACCAATATTAAAAGTAAATAACTTTTCTAATGCTAAATATATTTTATCACCATTAAAAATATGAGTTGTTGTAAATAGTGGTGTATTTGATTTTCCCATAATGACAAGGTTTACTGAATACAAGCCCATCATCACCAAAACTCCAGACATTAAGTTTGTAATTTTAACCTTAACATGAAGAAAAGCTGTAACAAATCCTGCTATTGCTCCTCCTAAAAAGGCACATAAGGTAGCTATCCATGGATTTACTCCTTTTATCAAAAGTGCTGCTACTATACTTGCTCCTAAAGGATATGTACCATCAACTGAAAGGTCTGGGAAGTCTAATATCTTATAAGTGATATAGACTCCCATTGCCACAAGACCAAATAGTGATGATAGCTCTAATATATTAATAATTAGGCTAATTATTTGATCCATTATTTAACTCCTCCAGTTACTTTAGTTGCATTATTTAAAATATCATCTGATATTTTAATTCCTAATTTATCAGCAGCGGCTGTATTTATTGTTATTGCAAGTTCTGGCATTGTTTCTGAAGGTATTTCTGAAGGTTTCTTTCCATCTAAAACTAAAGCAGCTTTTTCTCCTGCCATTTTTCCTAATTCAAAGTAATCAATACCCTTACTTATTAATCCTCCAACCTCTACAACTGCTGGTTCAGCACCTAATACTGGAACATTTTTTGATAAAGCAATTTGTGCAACCTGCTCATAAGAAGCAGCTACATTATTATCAGTTGGAGCATATAAAGCATCAATATCTCCAAGTGCAGAATTTAAGTTTTGGCTTATTTCATTTATATTTGCTATACCTATTTCTTTAATTGTTAAATTATATTTTGGTGCAAGTTCTTTTAAAATATTAACTTGATTTACTGAGTTTGTCTCTGAAGTTGTATAAATAATTCCCAAAGTTTTCATATCTGGAAGAACCTTAGTATATAAATCTAATTGTTCTTTTATATCTGCCATATCAGAAGTTCCTGTTAAGTTATTTCCTGAATTTTCAAGGCTTGCTACAAGATTATCTGCTACTGGATCTGTAACAGCTGTAAATACTATTGGAATATCTTTAGTAGCATTATAAGCTGCTTGAGCTGATGGAGTAGCTATTGCAAATATTAAATCCTTCTTGCTTGAAACAAATTGCCCTGCTATTTGTTGTGCAGTATCAATTTTACCTTGAGCATTTTGTTGTTCAATTTTAATATTCTTTCCTTCTTCATAACCTTTTTCCTTTAAGCCTTCAACAAATCCTTCATTTGCTGAATCAAGTGCAGAATGTTGAATTAATTGAATAACTCCAATTTCTTTAACATCCTCAGTTTTAGTTCCTGAATCATTATTAGAAGTTCCAGCTGAGCCACACCCTACTAAAAGAGAAATGCTTAGCAATCCTGATAATAATAACCCCATTTTTTTCTTTCCTATCATTTTAAACCCTCCATTTCATTAAACTTTTGATTAATTTATTGACAAATTAGTCAAACATATATAGTTAACAAAATAAAAAACAACATATTTTTTTACTTTATCAACTATAATTATAATAATAAATCAAAAATATTTTACTTTATATTAACACAATTACTTTAACATGTAAATATTTCTACTTTATTATAAATTAATAGGGTTTAACATATTTAAATTTGAAATGTTTTCTAGGTAATTTTCAACTTTTATGTTGTTTTCTTTTAAGAAATTGACTATATGTATAATATTGCTTTCCATCAACTCTTTACTTACAGAAATTTCTTTTAATGAATTTCTTATATGGTCTTCTATCTCATCATACTTTACTATTTTATCTAATATGTCTAGTGGAGCTTTACTTCTACTTATAATAGATTTGGGATTAGAAATTACTAATTTTGTTTGCACTTCTATATCCTTTATAAGATTTTCTTCTTTTAATATTGACAATAATATTTCTGATGATTTATCTAATTTTTCAATAGGATTATCCATTATATTTTTTTTCAAAGTTTTATAATTTTTATTTTTTATATATTTAGCAAAATCTCCAGATTCCGAAATAGCAATATCTCCATTTAATGAAGTTGTGTCTAAAATCATAAAAAGCCTTCTTGTTAAAATAATAAAATCAAATCTTACTAGTTCTTTTTTATATTTTAAAACAATGTCTTTTAAACAATACATAGGAATGTTTGAATTTTCTAGTTCGGATATTACATTTTTATTTCCATCTATTATATCTTTTAAGCTCTTAATTTGATTTTCTATATACTCTTCACTTTGATTGGTATTTTTTTTTATAATATTTTTTAGTTCTTCTATTTTTTCTGAATCATTATTTTCAGTGTTAAATAATACTGAATTTTTTATTCTACCTATTCCTAAATATTCTTTTAAAAACCACATTTTACCCCTCCATCTATTACTCTATTTATTATTACTTATAATTTTAAATTTTTTTATTTTATTATAATTGTACAATATATTTTAAATTTATTCAACTTTATTATAGTATAAATACCAATTTTATAATTTATTTTTATTTTTTTACAAAAAGAAAGTTAAATATATTATTTTGCTCTTCCGTCGACAAGCTCCAAGTCAGGACAAAATAATATATTTAACCTCCTCTAACTAAAGGAAAGGAAATTTCTAAACCTGTTTCTTTTATCAAACTTTATTGTTATCTTAGCAAGTTATTCTCAACTTAACAAATGATATAATTTCCTAACAAAAAAAGTGTTAATTATTACTTTGCTTTTTCCGCCCTACTGGCTCCAAGTCAACGCAAAGTAATATAAAAAAGATTCTTTTAAATACTTTATGTGTATTAAAAGAATCTTTTTTTATTATTTAGTTCTTAAATAGCTTTCTTCATCAAGAAGAACATAAGCACATTTTGATGGAAGCTTAATCTTATCACCATCTATTGCTCCCAAAATAGAGCTTCCTGATTTTTCCTTGTTGACAACTATTATCCATTTACCTTTTGGAATAGAAAATTCAATTTCTTCATCTCTTCCATTTAAGAGAACAATAATTTCCTTCCACTCATCCTCTAAGCCTTCTGTATTTATTTTATATGCTACAACATTCCATGTGTTGACATTTAAGAAGGTTAAATGTTCTCTCACATCTAATCCAGTACTCATTCTAAATGCTTTATGATTTTTTCTAAGATTTATTAGACCTTTATAATACTCAAACAATGACTTATATTCTTCTTTTCTCTTCCAATCTAGTTTATTTACACTATCTGGTGAATTATAGCTATTGTTATTAAAACTTCCATCTAGATTTACCTTACTTCTTGCAAATTCTTCTCCTGCTTGTATAAATGGAATTCCTTGAGAAGTAAACACTATTGCAGCACATAATTTATTTATGGCTAAAATTTCTTCCTTTGACCTTCCTTCACAGGAAAGTTGTAATTTATCCCATAAGGTATAATTATCATGAGCTGAAACATAATTTATTGCCTGATATGGCTCATTAGTCCAAGGACCTCCAGAATAATTTAATCTATTATAATCAATTTGTGGATGATATCCTGAAGCTACGATACCAAACTTTATAGTTTCTTCAAGCCCTCCATTTCCATTAGCAAACCCACATTCTTTTACATTAAATACATGTCCTTTTACCCCATCTCTCATATCATCACTAAATACAGCAATCTGGGCATCCCCATATTTAGGTATATTAAATTTAGTTGAAGCTAAATCCATAGGAAGTGGAGATGCACCTCCCGTCCATCCTTCTCCATAAAGAATTAAAGTTTTATCTATTTTATCAAGCTCACGTCTTATAAACTTCATTGTATCCATATCTGTAAGACCCATTAAATCAAATCTAAAACCATCTACATGGTATTCATTTACCCAGTATAAAACTGATTCAACAATAAATTTTCTGACCATAGGTCTTTCAGATGCAATTTCATTTCCACAGCCTGAACCGTTTGAAAAGCTTCCATCTGCCCATTGTCTATAATAACAATTTTGGGTAGCTTTATTTAAATTTGAATCATAGGACTGATAAGTATGATTATAAACCATATCCATTACCACTCTTATACCAGCTCTATGAAAATTCATTATCATTTCTTTATACTCTTTTATTCTTACTTCAGCTTTAAAAGGATTTGTAGAAAAAGAGCCTTCTGGAACATTATAATTTTGAGGATCATAACCCCAATTATATTGTGGAACATCTAATTTAGTTTCATCTACAGTGTAGTAATCACAAACTGGCATTAAATGAACAGTATTTATTCCTAATTCCTTTAAATGGTCTATGCAAGTTTTTGTTTTTGTATTAGGTATAACTGTTCCTGATTGCCATGTTCCAATAAATTTACCTTTCTTATATTCATCTACACCAGAATTTTCATCTATAGAAAAATCTCTTATATGCATTTCATATAAAATAGAATCTATAACTTCATCTAAAACTGGTCTTTTATCTTCTTCCCACCCTTCTGGATTAGTTTCTGATAAATCTACTACCATTCCTCTCTTTCCATTAACACCTACTGCCCTTGCATAAGGGTCTGTAACTTCATATTCCATTCCATTTGATGTTACTAAGAAATTATAATATTCTCCTTTTAAATCTTCATTTATATCTAATACCCAAGTTTCTCCATCCTCTTTTTCCATATTAATTATTCTTTCTGGAACATTATCGTAATTTTTTCCATCTTTACCATATAAGGCAACTCTAATCATTTCAGCTGTAGGTGACCATATAAGAAATCTTGTTTTATCCTTTGTGTAATTAGCTCCTAAATAGTTTCCAGATTTATAATTAGTATCAATTTTTTTTCTTATTGTATCTTTACTAACCATTTTTATCCCCTCTTTCACACAATGAATCACTAACATTTTATTTTTCATTATATTACTTTTATATTTCTCTAATGGCCCTCTTTATTGAAAGAATACTTACATTATAAATATTCTTTTTATTATATTTATATGATAAAAAAAGTAAATTGAATATATTATTTTAACATACTAGCTCCAAGCTATGATAAAATAATATATCCAATTTACTCAAAAATTTTTTATTACTAAAGACTAGGTACTACTCCTAGCCTTTATATTATCCTACATTATCAGTTTCATTGCTATCTTCATTATTAGCAAAAAAACTTTTTATTTCTTCTATTCCTTCACCTAATTCTTCAGTTTCTATAGGTTTTACATCTTTATCCTCTAATTCAATTGATTCTTTCTTTTTTTCTACTGGAATTGATATAGAAAAGTTTTTATTCATATCTTTTTCAAGATCTTCAAATGTTTCAAGCTGAGTTTTAACAAAATTTTTATATTTAGCTCTAAATTTTATATACTCTTGTTTAGTTTTCTCATATTCATTATTAATATTAACAATATCATCATTAGCTCTATCTAAAAGCTTTTGTGATGCTTCATTAGCATTTTTAAGTATCAAATCTGCTTCTTTTTGTGCAGTTTCCTTTGCTGTATCAGCTGCGTTTTGAGCTAAAAGTAATGTATTTTGAATTGTATTTTCTATTTTAGAATAATGACTTATTTGTTCATTAGCAACTGTTAATTTTTCTTCTAGCTTAGCTTTTTCTTTATAAAGTTCTTCATAATTTTCAAATACTTCATCTAAAAACTCATCTACTTCTCCTGGACTATATCCTCTTAAGACCTTCTTGAATTTTTTTTCATTAATATCCATTGGTGTAAGTTTCATCAAAATCACCCCTATTTACTTACATATATTTCCTTACTAATACTTTAAATTTACCACTTTTACTATTTCCAATTATCTCATCTAAAATATATTTACCATGTCCTTTTATTGTAATTCTTCCCTCTATTTCAACTTCCTTACTTTTATCTTTTACCTTATTATAATCTAACAGAACCATTCCTTCTTCAATAATAGATTGTGCTTTGCTCCTAGATATTCCTATAAGCTTCGAAACTATGCTATCAATCCTCAATGATTGTACTAATATTATTTCTTGTTTAAAGTTTGGTACTAAGTCTTCAAAATTATTTTCTAATATAGTTACTTTACAAGGTGCTTTACCTACCAAATTTAAATTATCAGCTAAAAACTCTGTTATTTCTTCACATACAGTAAGATAACAAGCATTTTCTTTTAAAAGCAAATCTCCTATTTTATTTCTTCTTATTCCTAAGCCAAGGACTGCTCCTAAATAATCTCTGTGACATAAATTATCAAACTTAGAAGAACTCTCTATCTTTAATAATTTAATAGGATATGGACTATCATAAATATTATTAAAAGATATCATTCTTCTCTCACAATCCTTAAATCCTCCATAAGAATCAACCCTAAAATAAGCATCATTAAAATTTTTTTGAAAAAATCTCCATATATTTGGGGTATAAAAATTATTTCCAAATACAGTTATATCTTTATCATAAGCTAATTTATATTTTTCATATAGATTTAAGACATCATTTTTTTCATCTTCTTCAAAATTCATAAGAATTGTTTTTTTATCCAAAGATATTTCCTCCTAATAAGAGAACTTTTCTTAAAACTGATACTGTTACAAAAAGTAATACTGGAGAAATATCTACTGCCAGTCTGTCAAAAAAACAATTTTGCAACTTTTTAAATGGAAAAAGCATGGGAATAGCTATAATATTTAGAATCTTCATTATTGGATTAAATTCATCTATTACACAAACTAAAAATGCCCTAATACTAATAAATATTAGTATTATTATTAAACAATAATCCAATATTCCTAAAAATTCTCTCAAATTAAGCACCTACTTACTTTGAAGACCAATTAAATAAAACTTTAGAATTTAATTCAGTTTTTAGTTCATTTGTTACTTCAACATTTGAAGGTGAAAGTATATATACTCCCTTTTCTATTTCTTGAAGTTCTCCTCCTAAAGCATAGCAACATCCACTTACAAAATCTAATAATCTTTGAGCTGTTCTTATTTCTAATGCTGTTGTATTTATTAAGACAATTCTTCTATTTTTTACTGCATCACAAATATCTTGTGCCTCATCATAAACAGTTGGCTTTGTAATTGTAACTTTAGCTGAAACTGATGTATGAATATTTACCACCTTATTATTATTCTTTAAATTTTTCTTGTTTTGAATAACTGGCTCTATTTCTTCATCATTTACCTCTTCTTTTTCTTTTTCTTCATCTTCAAATTCTTCATTTTCAAATTCTTCATCATATTCATCTCCAAATCCTAAAAATGACTTCATTTTTTCTACTACATTATTACTCATTATTTTGTCCTCCTAAATTATAATTTCTTTTGCCAAAAATTCCTTCTCCAATTCTTACTAAATTTGAACCTTCTTCAATAGCAATTTTGTAATCATGAGTCATACCCATTGATAAAATTTCCATATTTACATTTTTGAATTCTCTAACTTTTAGTGATTCAAAAATTTCCTTTGTTTTTCTAAAATAGATTCTATTACTTTCAGAATCTCCTTTTGGTATTATTACCATAATACCTTTTACCTTTACAAAATTACATTTTTCAATTTCTGAAAGCATATCCTCAAGTTCTTCTTCAAGTATTCCACCTTTACTTTCTTCTCTTCCTATATTAATTTCAATTAATACATTTGCTATCTCATTTTTTTTACCAAATTCTTTTTCAATCTGTTTTAATAATTTTATACTAGAAAGTGAGTGTATTAAGCACACTTTTCCAACTAAATATTTTACCTTATTAGTTTGAAGCCCTCCTATGAAATGCCATTTAACATCTTTATGAAATTCTTCTTCCTTTGCAACTAATTCCTGAACCTTATTTTCTCCAAATTCTCTTATACCTGCTTCATAAGCTTCTTCAAGACTAGAGAGAGGTTTAGTTTTAGAAACAGCCAAAAGTTTTACTCCATTTGGAATTTCTTTTTTCAATGCTTCAATATTGTCTTTAATACTCACAAATGATTCCTCCTCAAAAGCTTTTACTAATCCTCTGTTTTATACTATTCTGCAAAAAATTTAATTTTCCTTCATAATTTTAAAACTTATTTTGTATATTCTTTGGCATATTTTATAGTACCTTCTTTTACAGTAGGCATTGTTATGTTATCAACTTTTTCTAAACTTACACTTATTCCTCTACTTCTAAGCTTTTTTATATAAGAACCATCTTTAAGAAGAGTTACCCTTAAAGAATCTGGTTCTCCAATTAATGATATTTGAAAAGGTCCATAAACTATAGATTGGTCTTGAAACTGTAAAAAAGAACCATGACACACTACTCCTGTTAAACATGGAATTCTATACTCATTTATTGAAATAGCTTCAACTTGACACTTTTTAAATTCATTTAATAAATTTATCATATCATAATCATGAAAAGTTCTAAGTTTATTTTCTTCACTATTATCACTCATAATTCCATCTTTTATTGTTATAACTACTCCTGGTCCTTCAACTTCTGTAAGTCCTGTTAAAAGACTATTTTGTGATAATTCTTTTTTCATATCTTCAGCTAAAGCTTGTTGATTTTCATCTGTATATTTATATCCAATAACTTTATTTAATATAGCTTGATTACTCCTTTTAAAATCTGAAATTTCATTATATAAAAGAAGTTTTTCTTCTACAGCATCTTGATATTCTTTTGCATTAAGCTGAACACTTGAAGATGAAACAGCAGACAAGTTAAAATTTAAAGCTATAAAATATCCAATCATCAAAGATGCACAAAAAATAATTATCTTAAATCCATGATTTTTCATTAATTATACCTTATCCTTTGTTTTTAATTTATCTAATAATATTCTTCTTATTATAGCAAAATTATCAAATATTCTTCCTCCAAATACAATTACTGCAGCTATGTACATTGGAATACCAAGTTTATCACCTAAATATGCTAAGCAAGCTGCAAGTATTGAATTTCCAAAAAAGCCTGATATAAATATATCTGCCTTAAAATTTTTTGATAAATTTGCTCTTATTGCACCAAAAACAGAATCTAAACATGCTAATATGGCTACTGACATATATGGAGAAAAATTTGCTGGAATATCAACATCAAAAATTATTCCTAAGAGCATTCCAATTAAAAGTCCTATAATTGCAATCATCTATGTATAAATCCCCTTTCTATTCTATTTTCTTTACATAATCACTTTTTAAAGATTGAGTTGATTTTTCTAGTATAATTCCTTCTTCGTCCTTAACTTCTTTAACATCAACATTATAAAGTTTAAGAAGTTGATATTTTGATGTGGTTCCAAAAGTAATTGATTCTTTTAAAACAGCAGGTGAACCTATTGCTTTAATAGTAATATCTTTTGACGGGTCTATTCTTCCTACATTTCCTATTGCTACATACTCTCCAGAATTTTTTATTCCAGTTTGAGGTGTAATTCTAATATCATTTATTGAAATTGCTTCTGCACCTGCAAACCATAATGTATTAAGTAAAAAGGCTAATTCTGTTTCTCCTAAATTAACATTTGATGTGTTAGCATCAAATATTGTATTTTTACTAGTTATTGAAATTTCTATTCCAGGACCACATACATCAACTAATCCTAATTGAATTCTTGTAGTATCTAATTGATTTTTTAATTGTTCTCCTGCCTTACTATCATTTGCAATATTTTCTTCCATTTTTTTTAATTCTTCACTTAAAGTTGCATTAGTTTGAATTAACTCTTCTTTTTCTTTCTTAAGACTTTCAATTTCTGATAAAACATCATTGTTTACATAATTGATTTCTTCTTCATTTTCTTTAGCCAGTACTTTAAACTGATATGCAAGTAAAAATCCTAATAAACAACAAACAATTGCAACAACTATTTGTGATTGAGTTCTCTTCATATACTCCTCCTATTTTTATTTAAAATCTGGTGAGCCAACAAAACTTACATTTATATTTTCTGTAACATCAAAATTTTTATAAATTTGAACTGCATCACTCATTTTTTTAAAGATATTTTCATATGTTCCTAAAAATATTTCTATATTTCCTATATATGCTTTTAAATTTGATACATTAGATACATCTAGTGCTGTTATAGAAAACTCTTCTCCATTTTCCTCTATAACTTGTTCCATATCATAAAAATCATCTGCAATTTTTTCTATTTTCTTTTCATTAGAAACTTTATCACCAAGATTCAAATTTTCTATGTCAAGCCCTCTTAACTCTATAAGCTTTTTACCTTCTATTGAATCAACTTTTTCAAGTAATATCATATTACTACTTATTATATAATAGTTTTCATCTTTATTTATGTAATATAACCCTTTTGCTTCTTTAACATTAATTTTAAGCTTATTAGGATATACGCTTCTTATTGTAAGGTCTTCAACATAAGGATTTCTCTTAAAATCTTTAATTATTATTTTTTTATCAATGTAAAAAAGATTTTGTCCAGTTAATGTTTGTGATTTTTCTTGAACATATTCACCTGTAATAAGATTATCTCCTTCTAATATTACTTTATCTATAATAAATACATCCGTTTTATTAATTACTACTACTCCAATAACTATAAGAAAAATAAGTATTATAAATAATCTTTTTAGTATTCTTTTTCTTCTAGCTTTTAAAATATATTTGTTTGTAATTTTCTTCATATTTTTACCCATTTATTTTTTATATTATCATAAAATTTTAGATTAGTTCTATAATATCACTTTCTATTTTATATTTTATTAAGAAAAAATTAATTTTTTCTTAATAATTATATTTTTTATAAAATCTTATTTTAAGTTTAACAAGTTGTCCTCAATTTAACAATGTATAGATTCCCAATAATTTAAAAAAATTTAGGTTGTTGCATTAAAAACATAATGTAATATAAGTAGTTAATTTAAACAATATTATACTATATATTATTTTAATTTTTTATGACACAACCTAAATAAATTTTTATAAATAAACTTTTTTCTTTTCAGCTTGCCTAGATATATTTAACAATATACCCATAGCTCCCATCGTTATTGAAAGAGAAGTTCCTCCATAACTTATAAAAGGCATAGGTACCCCAGTAACTGGCATAGAACCTGTAACAACAGCTATATTTACTATAAGTTGTACTGCTATAACTGATATTATACCCATAGCTAAAAAGCTTCCATAAGTATCTTTAGCTTCCAAAGCTATATTTATTCCTTTCCATATTAAAATTACAAATACTAATATAATTGCAAGACACCCTATAAGTCCTATTTCTTCACCTATTATTGGAAAAATAAAATCTGTATGAGGCTCTGGCATATACAATGCTTTTTGTCTTGATTGCCCTAACCCCAAACCAGTTAATCCACCAGAACCAAATGCATATAAAGATTGAATTAATTGATATCCATCTCCTGCTGCATCTTGCCATGGATCAATAAAATTTAAAAATCTTTTCATTCTATATGGTTCAAAATATATAGCTACTCCAACTAAAGCTAAAAGTGTAGGCAATAAATAACAAAAGAAATGTTTCAATCTTCCTCCTGCCACAAATAGCATTAATAATGTAACAAGCATTATTATAGCTGCATTACTTAAATTACTTTGCCATATTAGTATTATTGCTGCATAAACTCCTGATATTATGATATAGGGCATTATTCCTTTCCAAAAGCTTTTTATTTTCTCTCCCCTTGCAGATAAACTCATTGCCATAAATAATACTAATGCATATTTAGCAAGCTCTGATGGTTGGAAAGATAATGGACCAAGCCTAATCCATCTATATGCTCCATTAACTGAGTCAAAAAGACGAACCAATAAAAGTAATGGAATTGTTAAAAGTAACACTGGAACTGTTAATTTTTTAAGCTTATGATAATCAAAACACATAAAGAAAAGCATAGCTATTATTCCTGCCACAGCTGCAAAAAGTTCCTTTTTCAAAAAAGTTGTACTGCTCCCATTATGATATAATGAATAATATGAACTTGATGAATATACCATTATTATTCCAATTGCTAATAATATAATTACAGTAAAAAATACTACATAATCAATATTCCCCATTTTCTCCTTTTTTTTATTATTTTTCTTCATCAACATAAGCCTCCATTATTTAGCTAAAGAGAAATAAATCCTACAAGGCATAAAATAGCTGTAATAGCAGAAAATACAGCTACTATCTTTACTTCTGACCATCCTAATTGTTCAAAATGATGGTGTATTGGTGCCATTTTAAAAAATCTTTTCTTTGTTTTTTTGTAATATGTTACTTGTATTATTACTGAAACTGTTTCTAACACATATATTCCACCTACTATTATTATCACAAGAGGATTTTTTAATACAAGAAGAATAGTAGAAATAGCTCCTCCTAAGGCAATTGAGCCAGTATCTCCCATAAACACCTTAGCTGGGTATCTATTGTATTTTAAGAATCCAATTAACCCTCCAATTAAAGCAACTGAAAATACCGCTACACTTTTATGTCCTGTTCCAAATGAAACAATAGCAAAGAAAATCATAACTATTATTGTTACTGAAGTATTTAATCCATCTAATCCATCTGTTAAGTTTACTGCATTTGTTAAAGCAACAAAATAAAACATTACAAAAGGAATGAATATCCACCCTAAATTCACTTGGATATTTGTAAATGGAATTGAAATTTCTGTTCCAATTGATGTATATCCATACCATGCTGCTATAACTGAAAATAATAATTGAAGAAGAAATTTTTGTTTTGATGTAAGCCCTTCATTATGTTTATGAATTATTTTTAACATATCATCTAAAAATCCAATTAATCCAAAAGCAAGCATTCCATACATAACTACCATAGCTTCATCACTAAGTTTATATCTCATAATTATCATAGAAACTATTGTTGAAGTTATAAAAATGAGTCCTCCTATAGTTGGTGTCCCTGCTTTTTTTAAATGATTTTTAGGTCCTTCTTCTCTTATATTTTGACCAAATTTTAATTTGTGAAGCATTGGTATTATAAGTGGTCCTAATAATAGGGAAACCCCTAATGATAATACAAATGCTATTATTATTTTACTATTAAAAAATCCTTCTAATGATCCCATAACTTTTACTGCCTAAAATTTTTTTGGCAGATACCTCCTTATAGTACTACTTTTTCTAAACCTTTAGTTATATCTTCAAATTTGATTCCTCTTGAAGCCTTTACCAATACCACATCATCTTTTTGTATAATATTTTTTAAGTCTTCAATTATTTCCTCTTTAGTATTATATATTCTTATATCATTATTTTCAAAACCTAACTTATAATCCTCTTTAAAATCCCCTGTTGTAATAAGAACATCAACTTTATCTTTTGCATAGTTTCCAACAGCTTTATGAGAATTTGCAGCTTCATCTCCAAGTTCATTCATAGTTCCAAGAATAGCTATTTTTCTATTTCCCTTTCTATTTTTCAAAACATCTATAGCTGCTTTCATTGAAGATGGACTTGCATTATAGCAATCATTAATTATTTCAAAGCCATTACCTTTTATAAATTCAAGTCTCATAGATGTAGCTTCAATATTTTTTAAGCCCTCTTTCATTTCATCAAAAGTAACTCCAAGCTCCTTTGATGCTGCTACTGCCAAAAGAGAATTTAAAACATTGTGTGCTCCAACCATAGGAATATTAAAATCACTTTCTTCCCCATTATACTCTACTGTAAAGGATGTGCTATCTTCATTTAAAACTACATTTTTTCCTTTAAAATCAAATTCATCTTTATAGCCTGTTTTTATAACCTTGTATTTTTTATTTTTTATAGAAGGAAGGAAATCATCTTCTCCATTTACTATAAGAACATTATTTTCATCAAAGAAATCTGTTATTTCCATCTTTGCTTTAAAAATATTTTCTCTTGTTTTTAAATTTTCTATATGAGATAAGCCTATATTAGTTATTAAAGCAATATCTGGTCTTGCACACTCTGCTAGTCTATGTATTTCCCCTAAATGGCTCATTCCAAGTTCTAACACTGCTACATCATAAGAAGAGTCTAATTGTAATATCATAAGTGGAAGACCAATATGATTATTAAAATTCCCCTTAGTTTTAAAAACCTTATATTTTCCGCTTAAAAAGCTTGCTACAACATCCTTAGTTGATGTTTTTCCTGTTGAGCCTGTTATTCCAACTACTTTAAGACCAAGTTTTTTTCTGTAATATTTAGCTAAAGAAAGTAAAGCTTCATTTCCATCCTTAACCTTAATAACAGTTCCTAGTCCCTTACATTCATTAATGTTTTCTATATCTTCATCAACTATTGAAATACTAGCTCCTTTTTCTAAGGCATCCTTAGCATATTTATTTCCATTAAAATTTTCACCCTTTAATGCTAAAAATATATTTCCTTTTAAAATTTTTCTTGTATCTGTACATATATCATTAAAGTTCTTTTCATCACTTTCAACTAATATTTTACCATCAATAGCCTCTACTATTTCTTTAAAGCTTAGTTCCAAAATTTTCACCTCTTATTTTATTGAATAATATGTGGAATACTGCAAAGCAATATTCCACATACTATAATACTATATTTTAGTAATAAATTTAAAGCATATCTTTTAAAATTTCATCAACAACTTCTCTTTCATCGAAATGAATTTTTCCAGTGTTTAATATCTGATAAGTTTCATGACCTTTTCCAGCTATTACAATTACATCTCCATCTTTTGCTATTTCAATTGCTCTTTTAATAGCTTCTTTTCTATTTTCAATTACTTCATAATTATCTTTTTCTATTCCTTTTACTACTTCATCAATTATACTTAAAGGATTTTCTGTTCTTGGATTATCTGATGTAATAATTGCTATATCACATAAATCTGAGCCTATTTTACCCATTTGAGGTCTTTTAACTCTATCTCTGTCTCCTCCACAACCAAACACTGAGATAAGTCTATTTTTAGTGAATCCTCTTGCTGTTTTTAAGATATTATCTAATCCATCAGGGGTGTGTGCATAATCTATGATTATAGTGTAAGGAAGGTTATATTTTTTTCCTACCATTTCACATCTTCCTGGTACAACAATCTCTTCAATTCCTTTTTTTATACCGTCTAAAGAAATTCCTAATTTATTAGTTGCAGCTATCGCTCCTAGTGAATTATAAATATTAAATTCTCCTGGAAGACCAACTATGAATTCTTCTTCATTTTCATTAATCTTAAGCTTAAATGCTATATGTTTGCTTTCACATTTTTCTTCATAAGCTTTAAAGTCACTTTCTTCTTTTATTGAATAAGTATAAACATTCTTTGCATTTTCTTTCTTTAAATTTTCTAATGCTCTCTTTCCATAATTATCGTCAACATTTATAATTTTTATACAGCTTCTTTGAAATAATTTATATTTTGCTTCAAAATAATTATCAAAGGTCTTATGAAAATCTAAATGATCTCTTGTTAAGTTTGTAAATATTCCAACTTCAAATTCAATTCCATAAACTCTATCTAATGCAAGAGAATGTGATGAAACCTCCATTACGCAATATTCACAACCCTTATCTACCATTTCTTTAAAGAGCTTTTGAAGCTCTAAAGATTCTGGAGTTGTTCTTTCTGTCTCTAAAGATTCCTTTCCAATATAATTAGCAATTGTACCAATAAGTCCAACCTTTTTTCCTTCTTCTTCTAAAATGGTTTTTATCATTAAAGCAGTAGTAGTTTTACCATTAGTTCCAGTAACTCCTATCATCTTCATCTTTTTGCTTGGATTATCATATAAGTTTGCTCCAATTACTGCTAAAGCCTTTCTTGTATCATTTGTTTTTATAATAGTAACACTTTTATTATCAGTTTCTATATTCTCTTCACAAATTACTGCATTAATTCCTTTCTCTATAGCACTTTTAGCATACTTATGTCCATCAGCTTGAAAGCCTTTTATACATACAAACACATCTTCTTTTTCCACTTTTCTACTATCATAATCTACATTATTAATTTCTATATCAATCTGTCCTTGAACTATTTCATAATCTATTCCTTTTAATAATTCTCTTAATTTCATCATAACTTTCACCTCTATTTTTATACTCTACAAGATATATTTTATACTATCATCTTAATTATAACAACTTAAATGAATAAAATGACATCTTTATTACAAAAAGTGCTTATTTTTTTACTTTTATATTAATCCTTAACTTCTGATTTCAATTCAAGTATAGCTATTGTTCCTTTATCTATAAGTTCTCCTGCTGGTATGCTTTGACTATTAACAATTCCTGAACCTGTTATTTCACATTTAATATTCAACTCATCTAAAACATTCTTTGCTTTTTCAGCTGAATATCCACTTAAATCAGGCATTATCACCTTATTTGCTCCATCATTCTCTGTTTCTGTATTAAGAGTAACCTTTGCACCTTCCTTAACTGAATATCCTGGATAAGGAGTTATTGATTTAACAGTTCCTCCATTTCCTGAAATATCATATGTTAAACCTACATTTTGAAGAGCTTGCTTAGCTTCTTCAACCTTCATTCCTCTAACTTCTGGAATAATAACATCTCTTAAAATTGCATTTTTATTTTCACTTGAAAATTTACTTTCTAAATAATTAAATATATCTGTAAATAAAGGCTTTGCATATGGAACTGCAACTTGACCTGCATAATAAAGCCCTGTTCCTGGTTCATCTACTGTAATCATTATTGTTATTTTAGGATCATCTACTGGGGCCATCCCTACAAAAGAAGATATATATTTTCCTGCTTGATAAACTCCATTTTCCACCTTTTGTGCTGTACCGGTTTTACCTGCAATATGATATCCTTCTATAAATGTTCCAGCTCCTGAGCCTAATGTTACAACTCTTTCTAAGTATCCCCTAAGCTCTGATGTTTGCTCTGATGTTGCTATAGTTCTTGTCTTTGGCTCAAAGGTTTTATCAATTACTCTTGTTCCATTTTCATCTTCATGAGAAATTTCTTTCATTACATGAGGTTGTATCCATGTTCCTCCATTTGCAACTGCATTAAATGCAGCCATATATTGCATTGAACTTACAGTATTAGTCTGTCCAAAAGATATTGTTGCTAAATCTGTTACAGAAATATTTTCAACAGCTTTTACAATACCACTTGCCTCGCCTGGTAAATCAATTCCAGATTTACTTCCAAACCCAAACTTTTTTATATATTCACATAGTTTTTCTTTTCCTAACTTTTCTCCAAGCTGCATAAAACCAGGATTACATGAATTTTTAATTATATCTGCAAAATTTTGAGTTCCATGTCCATTTACATTGGCACATCTTATTGTTCTTCCTCCAACTACCATACTTCCTGTACAAGTAAATACATCAGAATCAGATACAATACCTTCTTCAATCGCTGCGAGTGCAGTCATTACCTTAAATATTGAACCAGGTTCAAATGTATCATTTACCAATCTATTTCTCCACATTTTTTGAAGCTTATCTCCATAAGTATTTCCTTCAAAATTTTCCACTCCTTCACGAGGATTGTTAGGATCAAAATCCGGCTTATTTACCATAGCCAATACCTCTCCTGTTTTAGGATTCATAACTGTTACTGAAACTGCTTTTGCTTGATTATCTTGATAACATGTTTCTGCAATTTTTTCTGCAAAATATTGTATATTTTCATCTATTGTTAAAGTTACATCACTGCCATTGATTGGAGAAGTGTATTGGGATATTGTGTAAGGAAGGTCTCTTCCCCCTCTATCAAGTTCTGCCATTCTTACACCAGCAATACCTGAAAGTTCAGTATTGTATTCAAGTTCAATTCCTGCTAATCCATTTCCATCAGCATCAGTAGTTCCAAGAACATGTGCTAAAAAATTACTATTTTTATAATATCTTTTTGTATCAGGAGAAACAATTATTCCTATTATACCAGTTCCTTTTCCTTCAGAATCTTTTCCTATTGCCTCAACTTTATCAGCAACATCTTTTTCTATTCTTCTTATTAAGGTTGCTGACCCCGCTGGAGAGCCATCATCTAAAGTTGTATTAAGAGCCTTTAGAACATCCTCTTCTTCCATTCCAACAGCCTCTGCAAGAACTGGAGCAAGCTCTTCATTGCTATAATATAATGTTCCTTTTATCTCATTAAGCTTTTCACCAGAAGATGCCTTTTTTTCTCTTTCTTTTTTCAATTCTATATTAGATTTATAATATTTTCTTATGGAATTTAAATCCAAATCTACTCTATATACATTAGCAGACATAGCAAGTTCTACGCCATTAGTATCTAATACTTTTCCTCTTCTTGCACTTATTTTAACTTCGCTAGTCCACTGTTCTTGTGCTCTTGCAGAATATTCATCATGTTTAACAATCATAATGTATGTAAGCCTTATTGCTAACAATATTATTAATCCAAATAAAATAAATAAAGAAATGCTTATTCTGTTTTTTATAAGAGCTTTGTCTGTATATACTTTTTTTTTCAATTACATTCCTCCTAACATTTTTTCTAAAATAATAGATGTACTAAAATAGTACATCTATTATTTTAGAAAAAAATCCATTTTTATTTTCATCTTGTGTATCTTTAGCCACTTCTAATTTTTCAAAATAATTTTGTGATAAATCAAGACTTACCATATCTTCCTTTGTTGCAGGTCTCATTCCCAAGGTTTCAGCATTTGATGCGATACTTTGAAGTGAAGATTGTTTTGATAGCTGAATTTGCATTGCCTCATTACTTTCATTTATTGAATTAATTTCTGAATTTATAGCAATAAGCTTCTTTTGCATAACATAATTTCTGCTACTTAATGCAATACTTATAATTCCTAATAATGATGCTATTCCTATTATTTGTAAAGTTACCTTTCTGTTATATTGCCTATTTTCCTTTAGTTTTTTATTATATCTTTTTTTCTCTTCTTCTCTTTTTCTTTTTTCTTCTTCCTCTCTTCGATTTTTTTCTTCTTGAGGCATAGAAACAATATTTCCATTTATATATTCATATTCTTCTATTTTCATTTTAATTCACATCCCATCCTACTATTTTATAAATTCTTATAACTTTTCTAGTATTCTTAGTTTTGCGCTTCTACTTCTTGGGTTTTTTTCTACTTCTTCTTTACTTGGTTCAATTGCTTTACGACTTATTATTTTAACTAATGGTTTTTTACCACATATACATACTGGAAATTCTTTTGGACATGTACAAGGATTCGCTAATTCTCTATATTTTAACTTAACAATCCTATCCTCTAAAGAATGAAATGTTATAATTGCCATTCTCCCTCCTTTATTTAAATGTTCTACTCCATCTTCTATTGCTTTATTTAAGATAGCAAGTTCTCCATTAACCTCTATTCTAATTGCTTGAAAGGTTCTTTTAGCGGGATGTGGCCCTTCACGTCTTGCCTTTGCAGGAATTGCAGCCTTTATTATATCTACCAATTCTAAAGTTGTTTCTATAGGTTTATCAGCTCTTTTATCTACAATAAACTTTGCAATTTTTTTTGCAAATTTTTCTTCTCCATAATCTCTGATGATTCTATATAAATCTTCTTCAGAATAAGTATTTACAACTTCATAAGCTGAAAATTCTCTATCTCTATCCATTCTCATATCTAATGGTGCATCCTTCATATAACTAAATCCTCTTTCCCCTTCATCTAGCTGATATGAAGATACTCCTAAGTCCATCAATATCCCATCTACTTTTGGTATATTTAATGATGTTAAAATACTATCAATATTATAAAAATTATTATGAACATATTTTACATTTGAGTAATTTTTTAACTTCTCCTTAGCAGCTCTTAATGCATCATTATCTTGATCAATACCTATTAAAGTACCCTCACTTGATAATTTTTCTAGAATATGTGAAGAATGTCCTGCACCACCAAGAGTACAATCAACATATATGCCATTTTTTTTTATATCTAAACCTTCAAGACATTCATTTAATAATACTGATATATGTTTAAATTTCATTAGTTCGCTCCTTTATCTTCTATCACTACCCTTATACTTTATATTCTTTTTAACTTACTTGCAACATATTTAAGTTATTTTTAATATAAAAATAATTTTTATATATTCTCTAATTATTAATTTATAGACCTAATAGCAAACTTCTACAAAAAATAAAAAAATCCTTCTACAATTAAAGGATTTTTTTTATTTTTCATAAAAAATTTATATGAGTTAATTGCTCATTTATAATTTCTTAAAATTATTAACATTTATACATTAAACCTAAAGTTAACTACATCTCCATCTTTCATTATGTAATCTTTACCTTCAAGTCTAAATAGTCCTTTCTCTTTAGCCTTTGCTTCAGAACCACATTCAACTAAATCATCATAGCTTACTATTTCAGCTCTTATAAATCCTCTTTCAATATCTGAATGAATTTTTCCTGCCGCTTGAGGTGCTTTAGTTCCTTGTTTAATTGTCCAAGCTCTTACCTCTTGAACACCAGCTGTTAAAAAGCTCATAAGTCCTAATAACTTATAAGATGCTTGTATAAGCTTGTCAAGTCCTGATTCTTCTAAACCATATTCTGAAAGCATTTCAGCTTTTTCTTCATCTTCAAGTCCAGATAAATCTTCTTCAAGCTTAGCACACACTACCATAACTCCTGAATTTTCTTTTTCTGCATATTCTTTTACCTTTTGAACATATTCATTATTAGTGTTTCCACTCATTATATCATCTTCTGAAACATTACATGCATATAAGACAGGCTTAGAAGTAATCATAAATAAAGTTTTTATAAATGTATCTTCATCTTCATTAGTTTCTAAAGTTCTAATAGGAAGATTATTTTCTAAATGTTCCTTCATTCTTTCCATTACTCCATATTCAAATTTTGCTGTTTTATCTCCTGACCTTGCAAGCTTTAATGTTTTTTCCATTCTTCTTTCAAGAACTTCTAAATCAGAAAATATAAGTTCAAGATTTATAGTTTCAATATCTCTTATTGGGTCTACTGAACCTTCAACATGAACAACATTTCCGTCATCAAAACATCTAACAACATGAACTATAGCTGCAACTTCTCTTATGTGTGATAAAAATTTATTTCCTAAACCTTCACCTTTAGAAGCACCTTTTACAAGTCCTGCTATATCATAAAATTCTATTGCTGTATAAACCTTTTTTTTAGCTGAATACATTTTTTCCAATACATCTAATCTTTTATCTGGTACAGAAACAACTCCAACATTTGGTTCAATAGTACAGAATGGATAGTTAGCTGATTCTGCTCCTGCCTTTGTTATTGCGTTAAATAAAGTACTCTTACCTACATTTGGTAAACCTACAATTCCTAGCTTCATTATGTAATCTCCTCTTTTTTTATCTTTTCTAAAAACTCTATCTTAAATTATATTGTTTAAAATAAAAAAATTCAATAGTATTACATTAACTTCTTTCAATCCTTACTTTGCTTCCCCCTAATCCTGAAACTGCTGGAGTCACTATAAGTTTTACTGGCACTCTGTTTTTTATAGCTTCAACATGACTTATTATACCTATTTTTAATCTCTCATTATGAACCTTTTCTAAAGATTCCATAACCACCTCTAAAAGATTTTCATCCAGTGTTCCAAAGCCTTCATCTAGGAAAAATAATTCAAGTGGTGCTGTTCCTTTAAGCTGTATTTCTGCTGAAAGAGCTAATGCTAAAGATAAAGATGCTAAAAATGTTTCTCCTCCTGAAAGTGTTGAGGCATCTCTTTCTGCTCCTCCATTTTTATAATCTCTTATTATAAATCTACTATTTTCATCAACCTCTAGACCATAATTTCCATTACTTATTTCCTTAAGTCTTTTTGAAGCCTCATAAGAAATGTATTTAAGCTTTGTTATTGCTACAAACTCAACAAATTTCTTTGCTTTAAATAATTTTTCTAAATCATCTAATAATGCAAGCTCATGGTCTAGTTCTTTCTTTTTATTTAATAATTCTCCAAGTTCTTTTAGTTTATTTTCTATATCTTTTAATTCTTTTTCTAAAGTTATCTTTTCCTCTTTAATTTTTTCAAATTCCTCTTCTTTTTTCTCTTTTTCTTCTTGAATGTTTATCCATTCTTCTTCACTTATTTCCCTTCCAGCACTTTTCTTAATTAATCCTTCAATTACTCCTTGAATTTTTGAAAGCTCATTTTTATATTCTTCTATTTCTCTTTTAATTTCATCTATTTCCATTTTAGATAAATTATATTTTTCTGCTTCTTCAATATTTTCAAATTCTTCTTCACTAAGGACAATGCTAAGCTTTTCTTTATTCTCTCTTACTTTATTAGTAATTTCATTATTTTTTGTAAATTTCTCTATATAATTTTTATTAACCTCTTCATATTCTTTATCTACTTTCTTTTTATTTTCTTCTTCAGTCTTATATTCTTTCTCTATACATTCTATATTTTCTTCTATTGTTTTAAGAGATAAAGATAAGTTTTCACTCTCTTCTGCTTTTTCTTTTATTATTTTTTTCTTTTCTTCTATTAGAGCATCTTTTTCTTTTATTATAGCCCTTAATTCTGCTCCTTCTTCTTTTATTTTTGATATAGCATCTTTAATATTATTATTTTTATTAGTTAATACTTCAATATCATTTCTAAATTCTCTTATATCTTTAGAAAGTTTTTCCTTTTCTCTTTCTTTAGCTCTTATCTCATTATTTTTTTTAAGGAAATCATCTATTTTAAAATTATCCTTTAAATTTTCAATTTCTTTTAGTGCATAATTCTTTTCTTCTAAATTTTTATTTATCTCTTGTTCTATAGATAACAATTGCTTTGTATTTTCACTTTCTATTGTACTATTTTTACTTATTTTATTTTCTAGTTTATAAATTTCATCTTTAAGATTTTCTTTATTCTTTTCAAAAAACTCTTTACTTTTTTCATATTCATCTAAAGCATTTTTTAAGCTTTCAAAATTCTTTTCCTCTTCTTCTAAGTTTTTAAATTCTTCTCCTAAATTAGAAATTTCTTTTTCTGCTGATAATAATTTTTCCTTTGAGGTTAAAAGTTTAGTTTCATTTCTAGTAATATCATTATCTATAACTTTTATTTTTTCTTCTAAAGCTAATATTTCTTTAGAAAAATCATTGTCTTCTTTTAAAGATATTTCTTTTAAATTACTAAAATCATGCTCTATAGCACCACATACAGGGCAAGGTTTTCCATCCTTAAGACCTATTCTAAGCTCATGAGCTAAATTTTCTATTTTTATTTCTTCATAAATTTCTTTTAACTTTTTAAGTTCTTTTTCATTTTCCTCTTTTAATACTTTATTTTTTTCAATTTCTTTTGTTAATAAATCATTTTCTTTATTAATTTCTAAAATTTCTTTAGTACATTCATTAACTCTTCTTGTTTCTTCCTTTAACTTATTTATTTTATTTTGTTTTTCTAATAAATCCTTTGAAGTAGTAGGAGAAATAAGTTTTTCAATTTTTTTAGATAATTCTAAGAATTCCTCATTTTTATTTTCTAATAACTTACTTAAATATTCTTTTTCTTTTTTAGCACTCTCTATTGTATTTTTTAATTTATCTATTTTTAATATATTTTCATTATATATTTTATTTAAAGAATCATATTTTTCAGTTAGTATTATTCCTTTTTGAACAGCATTTTTTAAATTTTCATCTATAATTAAACCTTCAAATTGTTCTTCTAAAGTCTTTACCTTTTTATCTTTTTCTTTTATGTTTTCTTCAAAAATTTTAAATTCTTTTTCTTTATTTTTATAATCTAAAAGCATTAAATTTATTTTTTTATTATTAGTTTCCTGTTCTTTTAATAAATTGTTTAATGTTTTTTCTTCTTTTATCGCATCTAAAATTCTTTCTTCTTTTATTTTTAATTTTGGAAGTTCTATATCTTTTCTATTCCTTAAAATTTCAAAATTTTTTTCTCTTTCTTCTTTTTCTTTCTTTAAATTAACAATTCTTTCTTCTAAAGCTTCTAATTCTTTTTGAATTTTTATAGATTCTTTTAGTGATTTATTATATTCCTCAATATAAGGCTTAACCCTTAATGAAGCTTCTCCTCTTAAAACTTTATTTTTCTTATTTTCTATGTCATAAGATTTACTTTTTAATTTTAATTCCTTATCCTTATATAATAAAATTTCCTGCTGATTTTTCCAAAGTTCTTCTTTTTCTTTAAAGGTTTTATTAATATCTTTAAGTTGTTTATCAAAATCATTATACAATTTCTCTTTAAGCTTTAGTTCTTCTTTCTTTAAAGATAAAATTTCATCATTTATGTTTTCATATCCTTTAAGCTGACCAATAAGAATATCATTTTCTGTCTTTTTTTCGTTTATTTTCTTAGAAAGCTTTATTGACAAATTATTTCCATACTTTTGAAGATTAAATAATCTCTCAAGCATTTCTCTTCTTTGCTTTCCCTCAAGCTTTAAAAATTCACTAAATTTTCCTTGAGGAAGCACAACTGTCCTTGTAAAATCATCTAAAGATAATCCTAAAATTTTTTGACAACTTTTATCTACTTCTCTTGCCCTTTCAGCTAATATTAATTCACCATTTGTAATATCTAAAAGCTTAGCCCCTGATGTTTTTATTCCTCCAGTTTTTTTATCTCTTTTAAAGCTTCTTTCAACCCTATATTTTTTTGTTTCAAAAGAAGTTATTTGAAATTCAAAGCTTACACTTAAAGTATCACAATTTGTATTTATATAATTTGAGCTTTTTCTTGCTAAATCCCCATATAAACTTAAGGTTATTCCATCTAAAATAGTTGATTTTCCACTTCCTGTAGGACCAAATATTCCAAAAAGCCCCCTGTCTGTAAGTTTATTAAAATCTATTACTTGTTCTTCAATAAAGCTATTTAAGCCTTTTATTTTTAATTTAATTGGTCTCATCTTCTTCATCTCCTTCAACTATGGATAAAAGCATTTTAAGCAATTCTTCATCTGGTTCTACATTTCTCTCCTTTTTATAAAACTCTTTAAACATTTCTTCAAAAGTTTTTTCAGAAAAATTTCTTATTTCTTCATCCTCATCTTCTTCTGATTTTATTTTTGGAATAATCTCTAAAATATCATCCTTTAAGCTTTTCATAGCTTTTATTTCATCTTCTCTTATATATCTATCAGTTTCTATTTCTAAATAAACCCA
>JALFQD010000403.1 GCA_022785265.1 Clostridium sp.
TTTGAAGAGTTTCAGCTAAACCAATCTATCCTATAGCTAATGTACCATGCTTAAGGGCACTTCTAATTCCTTCTTCTGGAATATAACCTGCCATTAAATTATTTTCATACATAAACTTTGCAGATTTCGGATCTTGTGAGCAAATCCATTCAAAACGTTCCATTAATTGGATTCTTGCTTCATTAATTTTTTGATCAAGACTATAAAGAAATCTATCAATCAAAATAGAATTATCATCAAAAGAATGATGACCTTTTACATCTTTTTCAAAATTAATTTTACATTCCATAGCAATAGTTGGAAGAATGATAGTTACTGGGCAAATATTACCACGGCCATCTTTTAGCTGACCGAAACCGTTAATATCGTATCCATTGGCTGTTCTGCATCCCATCGTAGAGAAGTAGGTACGAGGGTCGTTGATGTCATATCCTGCGTTTCCAGACCAGTCGACATTAGCATAATTTGGGTACAATCTTGTGGCGGTTGAACGTAATGCGAGTTTAAATAAATCGTAATTTGGGTCACCTGGTTCACGGTTAACTCCTTTCATACATTGGAAAATTCCGCAAGGGAAAATAGATGTTTTATGTAATTTACCAAGACCTTCAATAGAAACATCTAATAATGCTTTAGTTACCATTCTACCTTCTGGTAAGGTGCAAGTGCCATAATTAATACTCGTAAATGGTAATTGGTTACCGCTACGAGACTGTAAAGTATTAAGATTATGGTAAAGGCCTTCCGCGGCTTGATGAGTTTCACGAATAGTCATTTTCATAGCATATTTATATGCCTTCGGAAATGATTTATAAAAATCATCTTCAATAGAAGTTTCTTTACTATAACAACCATCATATTTACTCATATCTAATCCTTCATATAAAAATTCAATACCATCATTGAAATGTTTAAAGAAAGATTTTCTTACATAAGGAACCATAGTCCAATCTAAGTGAGTAGCACTAACTCCACCAAACTAACAAAGACTTTGGATTTGAAAAATAACAGCAATTAATTGAAATGCTGTATTAATTGAGCCTGCTGGACGAACATCTGCTTGACGAGTATTAAATCCATTGGCAAGCAAATCATCAAAGGGAACACTTAAACAATTGTGAGAACCAACATAATAAGAATCAAGATCATGAGTATAAATAATATTATCAATATGATTCTTACGAGCCATAGGTGAAAGTAAATAATCAAGCGCAAGCTGTTTGGTAACAACACTACTTGCTTCACCAGTGCGACCGCCGAATGAATGTTCATCAACATTAGCATTTTGATTTTTTACATTATTACCATCGAGCTTTTCACGAATTGCTTTAATAAAATCATCTTTTTTATTACGAGCGACTTCTTTCTTATATCTATATCTGATATAAGCACGAGCAACATCGCGTCGTTCAGAACGCATTAAATAATCTTCAATCCAATCTTGAAGATCTTCTACTCCAACGCTTCCATCAGGGAAATGATTTATTTGTCTTTCAATGTCTTCTGCTATATCTTTTGCAGTATCATCTTCATATAATTTACCATCAACTTCAATAAATGCTTTATTTATTGCGTTAATAATTTTCTTTTTATTAAATTGAGTTATACTTCCATCACGTTTAATAATATACAATTTTTTTGCCTCCAAACTAAATATAGTAGTTCTTTTAGAATATTCTACTATATTTAGGTTTTGTTAGTAAATAATTATTTATCTTGGTCCATTTCCGCCCATTGTCTAACTTTTTGAGTTAAAAGATTAACGATATTATTATAATCTTCTAATGTTTCATTTGTTATAATATTGCATTTAATATTATCCATTAGTTGAAATTGAATTTCATCAGTGGTATATCTTCTAATTATTTCATCTACATCAGGATTTTCTTCTCTATTTAATTGCCTAATTAAGCGTGTTTTCCCTTTGGCGGTGATATAATATATCTCCAATTCAATTCTATCATCTTTAAGAAGACTTATAATTCCTTCAGGATTAAAAACACCAATATTAACTTTACTATCAGACAAACTGTCAATACTTGTGCCATAATACCAATTATTGAAACAAGTAGTTTCTAACATTTTATTTTCATCAATTAAAGTTAAAAATTGATCATTTGAAACAAAATGATAATTTTTATCTGCTACTTCTTTTTCACGCTTTGGGCGCGTAGTATGGCTTATAATAGGATTTAAATATTCTTCTAAACGGGAAAAGGTAGCCATCATTAGGCTATCTTTTCCTGCGCCAGATTTTCCACATAATGCAATAATTTTATACATCTTCTTCAATTCCTCCTTGATAACGGGCATCTTTTAAAACTAAATCGCCATTGGATAAAATTTCATCAATTTTATATAATTGATGTCCTCCAGAAGAAGCATATTTTTTTGACATAAAATTATCTCCATTACGAATTCCAGAGACTACAATCATACTTCCGCGGTTAAACCAAGATTTTTCAACAATATGTTTGGTTCCATCGGCACCACGCTCTGAAATTTGTTTATCAAATAAACTAAAATATTCTTTTCTAAACTTTACTTCTACAGGACCAGTAGTAGTAAGGATAGTTACAGTGCTTTTAGTTTTATTTTTTGCTATACAAGTTCCGCAAATCTTAAATAATTTATAAATATGAATAGTATGATTTCCTTTAGTAAAACTTCTATCAATTATTGGATCTTCTGGAAGTTTAAAGAAATCTACAAATCCGTATTTATCATTGTTAATATTATTCAATTCATGGGTATGGTAATAATAACAAAGGACTTCCATTTCCCAAGCAGATAAATTATTTTTATTAGCATATTTATCCCAATCATCTTTAAATATTTTCATATTTAGATTATCCAAAATTTCATCTTTGTTATTAGCAATCCAAGCGCGAAATACATCCATCCACTTTTGGTATATACTATTCCAAGTATTTTCATTTAAATAATAATTAGTGCCATCAAATTGAATATTATTATCTTCTCCAATTTCTACTAAAAAATTAATTGCTCGTTCATCAAGTTGATATAAACTGTTATTTTTTGCAGTTTTACAAATTGCTTTTAAATATCTGTTAAATTCATAAATACGGCGAGCCATAATTTGATTTTCATTTTCTTCTGGAAGAAGATCATACTTCATAAGTCCGCCCATATTTTGAAGAGTAATTCTTTTCTTTTTATCGCAAGTTTCCCAAATATACCAAACCATTAATTCTTTTCTATCCATCATATTATCAAAAGCTCCACCTTTAATAAGAGAAATCATAGCTTGTTTACCTGGCTTAATACGGTATAAAAATTCTTTAGGATTTGAATAAGGACGATTAGCAATGATTGTATTAACTAATTCATCACCAACATTCAACATGCCTTTTAATCCAAAAAGGATTTTATTATTTTCAATATCAGGAGCAAATCCAAATTTAGATTTGTTAATATCAGGAAGGCCTACTTCAATTCCTGCTTTTTGAATATCACTAATGGCTTTGGCAATTTTTCCATAATCAGTAGCCGCAGTTTTGCGGATTTTACCACTTTTGTCAGGAAGATCTTCAAATGTTACTCCATTAGCTAAATCATCACTTTCAGGAGCATAAATATCTACAATCTCTTCTTCGCTATTATCTTCAAGGGAACCACTATTAACAATTAAACAAGCAGTATCCCAATAAATAGGATTAAAATGAATTACTAAGTAAATCATTTGAATTGCTACAAATGAATAAGGAAGAGAATGATTAAGACTAAATGCATATCCTAATTGAGGAGCAACTGCGATTTCCCAAAAGTATTCAGCAGATTTCTCATTATCAAATTTACTAAATACTTGTTCTCTCAATTGTGGAATTTTAGCCATTTGTTTTTTAGCAACAATCTTACGCGCAGCATTAGCTTCACCAAGAGTAAAATGAGCTACATCCATAAGGATTTCCATCATTTGCTCTTGAATAGGACAACATCCATAATATTTATCGCAATGTTTATGCATCTTATCAATTAATTCTTGAGGAAGATGCTGAGCCTTCATTTCATCATCAAACACTTTAATACCTGAATGTTGAATGCGATAATATCTATCTTGCTGTGATTCTTTACCTTTTTCAGACATAAGACGCATCATAGCATTAGCCGCTGTCATTTCCATAGGGTTTTGTGGTTTAAGACGTTTCGCGATCGCCAAACCAACTCCCGTAGAAAATTGGAATACATCTAATACATCACCAGCAGCGAGATGGTCCCAAATTGCTTGATCAGTTGTATCTATCACTTCTGGATGAATATATTTATTATAAAATTCTCGTAAAGATAATTCTGGAATTTGCTTATCTTTTAGAAGTAATTGATAACAAGTAATAATTTTGTCAGAAGCTTCAGTTACAAGGAAGTCATATTTTGTGTCTCCAGCGGCTTCCGCTTTATGAAGATCCCAACAAGTAATCATATCTCCACTAGGAGTTCTCATAAATGATGCGGTATCGAATGGGTCGTCGCCATATAAAATAACACCAGAAGCATGAGAAGAACGTTTATTAACCATTCCTTCAATATATACAATGATATCCAAAAGACCAGGATATTGATTTACTTCTCGAATAAACGCTTGAACTGGTTTACGATCTTTTTCCTCATTACCATAAATAACATCATGGATAGGCCATAAAAATCCACGCTCTTGAGGAATTAACGAAGACATGTATTGAGCATTATCAACATCAATTCCTTCTGGAAATTCTTCACTTCTATACCCACGACAAGCGGTTAAAATACTTTGTTTAGTGCCTTCAGTTCCGAATGTAGCAACTTGAACTAGACCTAATTCTCCACGTTCTTTTCTAATTGCTTCAAAAATCGCGGGACGTTTACTTGGGGCAAGGTCAATATCAATATCAGGTAATTCCGCGCGCTCCTTATTTAAAAATCTCCAATAAGGAAGTCCCCAACGAATTGGGTCTAATTGAGTAATGCCTAAAAGATAATTAGATAAAAAGCCAGTCGCTGAACCACGTCCAGGACCTACAATACTTCCACATTCCCAAAATAAATTAATATAATGTTGGAAAGTATTAAAATAAGCAAAAAGACAATCATTTAATTTTTCGCCAATATCTTTTATGATATCAGCTTCAATTTCAAGTCGCTCTAAATAATTTTTATTATCATAAAGTTGCTTTTCTTGTAAAGCTTTAATACATTCATTTACCCAATATCGTTCTTGAATATTGTCGCTATTAATTAAAGAACAGATAATTGGGTATTTATCAAACCAATTTGAAGGAATGAATCCTTTCTTATAATCCTTTACTTCAACTTTTGGAATAATTTGTTTTCTTTCTAATGAATAAAAAGAAATTTTATTTTGGATCTCTTGAGTGTTATCAAGAATCCAATTTATCAATTCTTTCCCTGTTTTATTATCTTTATCCCAATCATTAGCATAAGGTTCCATTAATTCAAAAATTTCATCACTTGTCATTAAGTAAGTAAATTTATAAAAATCATCAACCTCTCTTTCTCCTGGTTTAGAAGTAAGATATGCTTTATGAATGGGTCTATCTTCTTTAGTTAAATAATGTGCATCTGTTCCAACTACCATTTTTAAATCAAATGCCTTGGCGATTTGATAAATTTTATGATTTACAATTATTTGCTCAGCATCAGTAGATGGCGCACATTCAAGATAAAAATCATCTTTTCCAAATACTTTAATACAAAAATTGATATAATCAATTATTTGATTATAATATTTATTTTGAGTTTCAATATCTTTATTTAATTCTGCTTGGAACATTGGTAAAATACAGCTACCAAGTTCTCCACCAATACAAGCAGTTGTTGCTATAACATGTCCTTTATATTGTTCCATTACCATTTCAAGTTCACTTTTTAAAGTAGGAACTCGTTCCATACGTCTATCAACATAACTATGAATCCAAGCAATAGAACTTAATTCTCTTAATGCTTTATGCCCGATAGCATCTTTAGCAATAAGAATAAAGTGGTAATATTTTTGTCCGTTATCTCTTGTATCAGTAAGATAAATTTCATTACCAAGAGCAATAGTAAAATCAGGATTTTTTTCTCTTATTTTTTTTGCATATTGATTTACTTCCATATGTGCAGAAAGACATTCATGATCTGTAATGGCAATGCCTGATAGCCCTAATTCTATTGCTTTATCAATAAGAGCTTGTGGTCTATTAATACAATCTAATAGACGTAAATTTGAATACATTGTATGATTATGAATCCCGAAATATGATCTCATTCACACATTCCTTTCATCTTTCATTTATGTTTATATAATATCATATTATTTAATAAATATCAAATCGAGAGATATAATTATCGCATATACTACGAATATCTCTTAAAAAATTAGAAAAATCTTTTGATCGAGTTGATATCTTATTTATATTATCACAAACCATAGAATTTAGCATATCTAATTCTACATTTAAGTTATGAGCAAAAAGTTCTAAATTAGAGTTTAAATCCTAAGTTAAATCCGCGTCTTTAAGAAACATATTATTCTCAAGTATAGCATTAATACTTGAATTTAAATTAGATGTATCTACCATTATCTTCGTCTCCTTGAATTTTAAATTCAGTATCATAAATACTATTAAATATATCTACAATAATATAAAAAAGACATCTTAAATGAGGCGGAATCCACTGAGGTGATAAACAAATAAATAATTCATCAGGAGTATCAATCGTTCCTAAATTACACTCTATAATAGGAGTAGATGAAAAATTAAATTTTATATCTTCTGTATAATCAGTTGAATCTTCATTTTTAATCCAAACATAATTTTCTAATTTACCTTTTTCAGATAGATATTTTACCCAATTTCCACAATTTAAATATTCAATTTTATTTTCAATGTCTTTATCGACGTAAGCAATATCATGATGATGATCTATATTAATTAAAGATATAGTATCATCTATATTTTCATCAATATAAGTAGCAATCATTTCATGTGAAACAATAAAATGAATATTTTCTTTTTTCATACTTTTACTTAATTTTAATAAAAGTTGTAAAAGCCTTTTAAAATGGATATAATCTGGTTTAGCAAATTTTAAAATTTCAAAATGAGAACATAATGCTTCCCAATCATCAGTTGAATAATTATTGTAAAGTTGAATACAAGGAGACATTATAATATCAAAATCTATTGATAATATTTTTTTCATTTATTACTTCCTTATAATTACTAATTTATCACTGGCTCTAGTAGCCATAGTATATAAATACTTTTTATGTTCTTCTCGATCAAAAGGATGATTTTCTTCAAATCCTAATACTTTTCCATACTCGCTGCCTTGCGCTTTCCAACAGGTAATAGCATAAGCATAGGAGAAATCAAATGGAGGATCGAGACATTGTTTATTATTTCTTAATTGATAACATTGACTGCCCGTAAGAGTTCCTTCACCGGTGATAAGTTGTTTATAATCAATTGGAGTTCCACAAAATTTATCTCCATCGCTTAAAACAATTTGAGTAAACATATAAGTAATAGGAACTTCTGAAATATAATAAGGGACTCGAATGTCTTCAGTATAAAAATCTTCAATAGTCCCAACAGTGCCATTAGTTAAAGCCCATACTCGATTTTCAGACATAAAATCCCAGTTATTATGTAACCCAATAATTTTATCTCCAATTTGAGGGACATTAGGATCAAATCCTTTTCTTAATCGAACTATATTATTAATTTTAGTTCTTGTGGCATTTTTAGCACAAATAATCTAATCCGCCCAATCATACATTTCAGGTATAACTTGACTTTTATCATATACTCTTACTTGTTTTCCTTCTGGACGATAAGAAATTAAAGATTTACCTTCTCTAATCCACATCGAGAAACGAATAATCTCACTATCTTGCGCTTGACGCATAATTTCATCAAGAAAAATATGCGGTTTATCTAATACATGATTATTTTCATTAGGATCTACAGGAGGCAGCTGGCCAGGGTCGCCCGCCGCGATAATATAAATACCATGAGTTAGCATCAAATCCCATAATTTTTTAGGAAGCATTGATATTTCATCGACAACAATTACTTTATATTGCGCTAATTCACTATTATCTTTTGGAAAGAATTTAAAAGTTCCATTAGACATCATTTTAGCTTTATATAAGAGTTTATGCGCAGTTGTTGCATTTGGGCAGCCTTTTTGTTGAAGCACAGTCGCAGCTTTACCTGTAAATGCCACATAACAAACTTCTTCTTCTGGATCGACATCAAGAGCAGAAATAATAAATTTAATCAAAGTACTTTTTCCACTTCCCGCGTATCCCGCTATACAAGTCCAACGTTCATGAGCATAATAGCGCTCAACCGCAATTTTCAATCCTTCTTCTTGTTTAGCAGTTAGAGTCATTCTACTTCCTCCTTTTCTTTTATTTCATTAATTTTAATTCCAAATATTGTTTTTAAAGTATCCGTGTTAAAATAATAAGGGCAATTAGAATTACAATAAGAACTCCAGTTATTTACTTTAATTTTATCACACATAAAGCATCCGATTAAACGCATTGCTTCATCTTCTGTTAAATAAATATTATAACCGTATATTGTTCGAAATGCCCATTTTCCTTTTTCTTTAATATAACTAATAGGAGGATGACGTTGAATATTCTCTCTATTGGGAACAAAAGTTGAGAGAGTATATCTTTCAGCAAATTCTATATTTTCTTTATTATAATTAGTTATAAAGAATTTCATTAATCGTGTTCTCCAATTGCTTCATCAAGATTTTCATCATTTTTCTTTCTCGCATTATTTAAATAATCGCTATCTTGATATGAAAAACTTTTATATCCTTTTAGACGCATTAGCGCAATATACCTACCAAAAATATTATTTAAATTGCGTCCTCTTCCAAGTTGAAGACAATGATTCCATTCATGCTCAATATATGGATAATCTAATCTTTCAAGATACGGTAAAAAAGTTTTTGGATTATCATAATCAATTTCTGATAAAATTTCTTCTTTAGTTTTATCTAAATAAAAATTATTATCTCGCTTACGATAATATTTCTTTTTCATTAATCATGCTCTCCAATTGCTTCATCAAGAATTTGATAAAAACGCATACAATCTCTTTCATATAACTTTTTTGCTTTCTTTTGAGCTTCTTTTAACCCTAAATCAATCGCAAATGTGTTTATATCCATTTCCATTGCTTTATAGCGAGCTAATTGGTATCTATAACAAAGACTATCATATATATAACCTTTAGTATGTTTTTCTCTTTCTTCAAAAAATTCTAAATTATTATCGTATTTATAAGCTTTATCAATCATTTCTTTTAAATCCATAATATTTTTCTTCTTTCTTCATTTATATTTATATAATACCATATTTTAATTATTTAGTCAAATTTAGAATATAATAAAGTCATTATCTGTATTGTTAGCTTGAATTATAATTGGATCTCCAATAGATGCAGTTTCTGTAATAGTACCATTTTTATTTTTGATTATATCATGTGTGATAGTAGAATTAGGGAAAATTGTGGAATCCTCATTTTCATCAAAAATTTCTAAATCACATTTTTCATTTGGTTTTTCGATTTCTTCGCTTGTTCCCGGTCCACTTAGATCATCTTTTCCTGTATACCCGGCTAAAGATACATCAACCCACTTATCTGCAATTTGACTTAGAACTTCATAAAGCGTTTTTCCGGTAATCCCTAATTGTTTTAACTAATTATCTATGTCCTCGCTGGCTATTGTAAATGAAGCTAATGATTCGGATAAATTTTTTAATGCTTCACCACTTTTTTGTGCGGTTGCCTAATATATCATATTAATGTCATCATCATAATAATTAAATTTTTCCATAACTTACTCCATAAATAAAAATAATGGCTATATGAAGAAATAAATCTTCATATAGCCGTAAAATTAATTAGTAAAATAATTATAAGCAGTGGTCGCATTCTTTTGTCTTTGATTTAAAGAACTTGATCCACAACGCTCATAACATTTTGCAAAAGCTTTAGCAACTTCTTTTTCATCATTTAAATTTAAAAAAGAATTAAAATTAAATCCTCTTTTATATGAAGAACCAAAAGTATTAAATTCGTATCCAATAGTATTTATTAAGAATTCGCATTGTGTGTCTAAATCAGAATACCAAACACTTGAATACCCTTTACTCCATTGACAAATTCCATAATAATATTTATTAGAAGCAGTTGGCTGTAAAGATAAAGTATGACCGCCGCATTCTGCCATCATATTACCCAAAATACCTGCGCAAACCGCGTCATTCCATCCTTGGTCTTTCATATAAAGCCAAATTTCTGTTGCTACTGGATAAGTAGATAATTTATTATTCCATTGAGAATTAATTTTATCTAAACGATTCTGATAAATTTCTAAATATTCATTAGCAGTTTCATATTCTTTTTTAGCAAATTCAATAATAGGATGATTTTCATCATACCCTAATGCTCTTGTTGCTTCGGCTAAGTCATGAGCACTATTTACAATCTCTTGATACTCTTTAATTAGAGATTTAAGCTCTTTACGATTAACTGTATCATTAATTTCTCTATCCATAGGTTCCATATTAATAGTTTCTTCTGGCAAAAAATTATATACAGTTGACGGTTCAGAAGGGATGTAAGCTTCCGAAAAAGTAGTGATTTCGCTATAATTTAAAGCAAGAGCTGATGTCTGTAAAATAAAAATTAATACAAAACAAATAATACTTCCTGCTAAAATCTTATATCTTTTCATAAATGATTTCCTCCTAATAGGTTTTTTAAGTCTATTAGTCGTAGTGTCAATTATTAAAAATAATAAGCAGCCCTATCTACAATTTCGTAATCTTCTATAATAATCTAAGGACTAATATTATTATTCCATATATTTCGTTCGCATTTACCAACGATATTAATTGTCACATAACCCTATTCAGAATACAATTTCTCGTATTCCTCCTCGGACGACTTAAACTTGATTAAACTGATGCCATCTGGCATAGTTATCTTCAAGGTAGGATTTTTATCTTTTGACATTAAAGTTAAGTTATTTGATGCAACTTTTATTCCTTCAACGGCAATAGATGCTTCTTCTACCCCTTGGCCCCAAAGTGGTTTAAGTTGAGCGATATCAATAATATCTTTTCCAACTAAATCATTAGTGTGATAAATAAAATCAACACTATAAATTGGGGTGAAATCAAAATCTTGTAAAGCAGAATTCGCATATTCAATAAATTTATCAAAATTATCATCAATAATACCAAATCCAAAAGCATTAGGATGTCCCTCTGCATACATAATTAGATTTGATTTTTGACAAAATTCTCTAAAGTCTTTAAGTGCGGATTTGTCGTATCCTCTGCCGGAACCTTCCCAACAAATTTGTTGAGTTTCTTCATCTATTGTTTTATTAAGAATTAAAACAGGACGTTGATATTTGCTCATTAATTGATTGGCCATTAGTCCAGTCAAATTTTTGTCAGCAGCAAATCCATCTAACTTAATTCCTAAGATTTTATTACTTAAAAGATTTTGATTTGCGATTATCTATTCAATTTTTTCCAAGCTAGTGTCTCTGATTTTAGTTTGCCTATTCTTGATATTAGTACAATTACGACAAGCTTGTTCTACTCTTGTTTCTGCCTGACCTTTACATCCACGTTTTGTTGAAGGGACAAGTTCGTATCCCTTAAAATCAAGCATTGACTCGAATAGCATGAGCTTTTCTTCTTGCGTCCCAACACGAGTAGTTGCATTAACTAAAGGAGCAATATAGAAAGCTACTCCAATAGGCGTAATCTCATTATTAAAATGAAACTAATCTCTATTGATTATGCCTCTGAAGTAAGGATTGGTGATTTGTTGTAAGCCTTTATTAATTAAATGTTTTGTTTCAAAATCACGCATATCCATCATGTCGGCCACCATTCCAAGAGCAACTAAATCCAATATATGATCCGCATACTGAACATTCATAAGTTCATCAATATAACAACAAAACTTATAAACCATTCCTACGCCAGATAAAGATTTGGTCGGATAATCACATAATTGATTGTTAATAATACAAGCATACTATGATATTTTATCAGCTTTATGGTGGTCTATTACCAACACGTCAATACCATTTTTATATAAATATTCATGTTCTAAATAATCATTTGATGAAGAATCTGGAGCAATTACTAATTTAATATCTTTATCAATACTATCTGATATAATTCCGTGTTGTTTTCCTGCATGGACACGATAAAAAATATTGTTTTGCACAAACGCAGGAAAAAGACAGTATAAGTAATTCATGAGCGCGGCCGCCGAAGTATAGCCATCACAATCACTATCTACCTATATAAGAACTTTGTCATTTTGTGCAATATGTTTGACGAGCATTTTTGCACCATTTTCTATTCTATCAATAGTTGCTGGTTCTATAATGTCGTCATCAGTGGTATTAAGATAATGAGGAATATCTTGTAATTTAATTCCTCTATTGGTTAGCACCTGTTCGACCGCTGAATACTGCGGGATGCGAGGAGCTTTTAGTTGATAGTCCATAGGCTATTCAACCTCCTTTCATAATACCACCACTATTATTTAAGAATTTCTATAATTTAATTATTCATATCAGTCCTCTCCTACTGGATCACCATAGTAATGATAAGCAGTATAAGGAAGGGCTCTTGTGCATGGAAAAATAATAGTTTTAATAACTGAAAGAGGAATTTGACGAGAAATATAAGAAATATTACACTTATAACCTCTGGCATTTCCAGTAGAAATAACTACTTTCCAATAATCTTCATTTTCAAAAACTATCGAATAACGATTGATAGATTTATTTTTTTCTACTGGTTTTATACCCATTGCTTTATATTGTTCTTCAATTCTTTCTAATTGTTCAGCTCCTTCAATGAAAGTATTACACCAAACAATACCTGTCATAAACCACTTTCTCCCATCTTATGTCCTAATGGACAAATATGAAAAAGAACAGGAATTTTCATTTCCGTATATCCTTTTTCCAAATCTCCATTATATCTAATTATTTTTCGAGTTTCAATTCCGCTTGAGATACAATTACTGGTTTTATCATAATATCTATTACATTTATCACAATAAATACAACTTCGGAGCAAACTATCTCTTTGTTTTTTTAATCCTTCAATCTGCGCACTCAGTGAAATAATTGTATCATTTACAGAGATAGGATCATTCATATAAATATCCTTTCCTTATATAATTGTAAAAATTTTTCTTTTCCTTCATCAATTGGTGAATCTTTGTATTTTGTAATCATATTTTTATCAAAAATAAAAGATATAAGTACATCATTTTTAAATTTAGTTCTAATTTTTAAAAGATTTAATTTTAGATGTTGGAATTCCGCGTCTCCAATTTCTTGGAATTGTCTATCAAAAGCAATTATAATTTCTTGCGCACCACTATCTAATAATAATTGAATTTGATGCGAAGAAACATTACTTCCGCAACAAGCTACTGATATATTGTTATTCCAACCGAAATCAGTAGCATATTTCAATACTGATTTTTCACTTTCAAAAATTATTGCTTTTTTCATTATGCCAATGGCATTTTTAGACCAATTTAATCCATATAAGTTCATTCCAAGAGGATGATTATATAATTGATTATTTATTTTCATTGGTCTATATTTCCCATATAGTTCCGCCTCGTCTTTGCACATAGTACGTCCGCGTAAGCCAACAAATCTTCCACTAATATCATAATGCGGAATTGTAATTTGATCGGCTCCTGGATAAAAACCAATACGCGCTTTATTAATTACTTCTTGAGAAATTCCCTCATCAAGCCAAGGAATTATTTTAATATTATAATTTAATCTATTTAAAATAGAATCATCATAATCTTTTAAAATAATTTTATTATTTTTTAATTCAATCTCTTGAATACGAGAATAATTTGATAAAATTTTCCAATCATCTAAAGTTTTACCCATGTCGTCATCTTTTATCATACCTGATAAGCCAAAACGACGAGCAACCCATAAAACTGAATCATTTAAATCAAATTCTTCATCATATTGAATTTTCATTACTTTAGAACATAATTCAAAAATATCAAAAGTTGAATCACATCCTGTGTAGCATTTAAATAATCCTGTATTTTCATAAAAATAAAGTTTTCTGCTACCTTCTCCAGGAGGATTATGACAAATGGTGGAAGAGAGAATCCCGAATTCTGTATATTCAGGATCTCCGCCCCATTCAATTAATAAATCATAAATATTTTCAAGCCCAAGAGCTTGACGAATTTCTGATTTATCAAATACTATCATAAGTAATTACTTTAGAACAATTTCTCATAAGTCCACACTGTTCATTAACATAATGGACAAGCATTTCCTGTGGACGAAGCTTTGCCAAATGAGGAATAGCCTTATAAGTACGGATAATCTCCTTAGCCATTCTATTGCTCATCTTGTATTCAACATTACCACTCTTCATAATTTTTCTCCTTAATTTTAAAAAGCTGACTCTTCTTCAAGAGTAATTTTTATATCATCAATAGGAACAAGTTCATAAGCATATGTAGTACAAAACATAGGAATAATTCTACAAGTTCCTAAATCTGCTTTACACCATAAAATAACTCCTTTATACCTACCACGTCTATTTTTATAAATAGACATTTTAATAGTTGGAGTATCAAATAATTTTGTGTTTAGTATTTTTTCTAATGAAATTAAATCATCATCTTGGACATTTAAAAGAATTGATCCATAATCTACTTTATCGGCAATGGATTTTGCTCCACGCAAAAGATTCTGATCAGGGGTTTTAGAATCAACATAATCACCATTTAACTGTGTTGCTGACATAATAAAAACACCATATTGATTACAGATATCCTTTAATTTATTAGATAGCATAAAAAGTATATTATCTTCACGAAGTTTTACTCCACCACTACGACGAGTAATTTCTTCAAGAATTTTCATACTTGTATGAATATAGTCATGAAATATGTATTTTACATCATGATCGCGAATGCCTTTTTTGATTTCATTTTCGACATCTTGTAATGAAAAATCAGGTAATTCACGAATATACAATGGACTATCTTTAAGAATTTTCGCAGCTTCTATTACTCGTTCTTTTTCATCTCCTTGATATTCATTATAAATAATATGTTCTTCATTCACATTAGAAAGAAAAGCAAGCATCATTGTTTGAATTTCATTTTTATCTTGCTCTGTAGTTATATACAATACTGGTTCTTGGATTCCATTTTTGATCCAACTTCCAAAAGTATCATCATATATTTTATTACAAGCAATATAACACGAATCCGCAATCATAGAACGAGTTTTACCTACGCCGGTAGCCGCGGAGCGCAAATAAAACTTTTTAAGTCTTGCTCCACGAGTAACTGTATTAATTAATGGCCCATACAGAGGACTTCCTGCTATTGGATGTTGCTCTAAATCATCAAGTAATTCAAAAATTCCATCACCCGCTTGAACTGCAACTCCTTCAACGTCATTTACATACTCATATTTAATTTGTTCTATGCGGTCATCAATTAGTTGTGCGATATGCTCTAATGAAGAATTATCAAGATTATCTTCTTGTAATTGTTTTTTTTCAGTATCTAAAATATTATCAGGGTCATAAATAAAAGAAACATCAATACCATATCTGTCATAAGCACGAAGTAGAGACATTTTTTTTAAACGACCATAATAATAATCAAATGATAAAGGTTTCGCATTTTCAGAAACTTTTAATAACCACTCTTCGCCTTTATTGACTTTAAATGTAGCTTCATATTTAGGTCGAGAAGAAAGAAAATCACTAATATTTTCTAAAGTAATTTTCTAAGCTCCTAATTCATGAATTTTATATATTGCTCCAAAAACAATTCTATGAAATTCATCGACAAAATCTTCATCAGTTATTGTATATCTATCAGTAAAATCCAAAAGCTAAGGAGTATTATATACACACCCTATAACTTGCGTGATCGCTGTTGGATCTACATATTTACTCGGCATTTAACTCCTCCTATTCATCTAAAAATGTAAAAACTGATCTTTTTCGAGGCTCTTTTTTAGGAATAGGAATTTTTATTTCCTTTAATTTAGGAACGTAATCAATAACATTTTTATCTTTATTGGATTGTTGAATCATCCAAAGATTATAATAATAATTGTAAGCGTCTTTATAAATAAAAGGTATAATACCAATTCCACCATTAGCTTTATTTTTATTATTTCCTTTAACTTCATAAAAATAAACTAAGGCTTTTAACATTCCAGAATATGTATATTGATATTCTCTAATATAATCATTCATTTGCTTGCGGACGCGAGCATTAATATATGATTCTCCTAATAAATTTTTTACATATTCTTCAAATTTTTCTTTATCTAAATCTTCTTTTGTTTTTACTTTTTCGGGCGGATTATGAACTTGTAAAGGAGTGTCTTCATTTTCAGCCTATTTAGCACATTCAGGGTGCGCATATCTTCGAGATTTTATTTGGACATAAGGGAACTTATCTCTATCAAAAGTCTGCTGACAATAAATACATTTAACTTTATGTATATAAATTACTCCTTTCTATTATTTTATAAAAATATTATACAATATTTTTAAATAAAAGTCAAACCGGAGCGACTTTTATCACTCCGGTTATAAATTATACTTTATTTACTTATTTTCCATTTGAGGAAGAAGATCATCTTTAATTTCACCAACAATTAAAGATATAAATTCTGCCTGTTCGGGAGTTGCATCAGAAATTTTCTTACCTTTACCCAAATATTTATCAATAATTTGAGTTATACGAGGACCAAAGAATCCAGGGTTCTTATTCATCATATCTCCAGCAAGGTTTTGGAATTCAGCCATAAGTGCTTCATAATCATAAGTAGGAGCTTCAGGAGCAATGACCATCTTTTCATCAGTGACAAATTTACCACCATTATCAGCAGCTTCCTTATCAATAGCCTCATGAATGGCATTAATAAGACTATCATAATTCATAGGAATTTCGCTCTCAATATACTTAAAACGACCGCCACAGTCAATAAGATCATTACCAGAACGAAGAGTTAAAACAGACATTTGACCTGCTGCTTTTTGATGCGCATATCCATAAACATCAGCCATACCGGTGATAATAGTGCGAGTGGATTGAGAAAGATTTGGTCTTACTGCCACAACCTCAGTACCATCAGGACGAGTTACAGTTTGTTCTTTTTCATGTCCGATAAAGAAAACGGCATATCCAAGACGAGTTAAACCTCTAAAAACTTCATTAAATTCATCTTTGAATTTAGACCAGCCCTTACCATAACCAAGGTCTCCAAGAGATTCAATTTGATTTTGATTACAAATATATTTCTCACAATACTTAGCAGCTTCATCAATAGTATCTACAATAATAGCGTTATACATTGCCTTTACTTCTGGACGCTTCAAATCACGATAGACTTGTTTCATTTCTGCCCAAGAAGTAATATCTGCGGCCATAACGCCAGGAAGGCAGTTATAACCTTGCTCAAAAGCTAAAAGCAAAGAATTCGGCATTTGAGTAGCCAAAGTAGTCTTGCCTGTCTTAGGCTTGCCATAAATAAAAGTAATATAACCAGAAAGATCTTTACTTACCTTATGAGGTTGAATTTTAGTTAAATCAATAGCCATTATATTATTTCTCCTTATTTGTTTTAATTATTATCTCTTTAAGTATTTCTTCTAAATTTAGTATATTACAAAAATCATCATATAAATTAACTTTAGCGCGATGACCTCTTATCGGGAGGTCATCGCTATTTAATGGCTAATTCATGATTAGAATTTAAAGCCTTCCGTAGCGTTGGATGCTGCAGAAGTAGCAGTATTAGCATTCTGCTTAGAAGCTTTATATTCATCTTGGCGTTGTTTCAAAGTAGCAAGATAAGTCTCACGTGCGGCCATAGCTTCAGTAAGCTCTTTCGCAGTGATAGAACTTTCATCATCCCAAACATAAGGCTCCTTAGCACCACCGGTAATAACAAAATCCTTACGAGTGCTCTGAACCTCACGAACATTATCGTCACCGAATGCAGACTCTTCACGAATCTCACGCTTAATTACTTCAGATACCTGACGACCCCAAAGCTTTGTAAATACAGGCTCAGAAGGAGAAGCTCCAAGACCCTCATAATAAGCCATAGCTCCAGGATTAGTAGCGGTAAACTCAACAGGAAGTAAAGACTTGCGGAAATCAAAGATTGCTCCCTTAACAATTACCTTTTCAGGGATATTGTGCTCTTCATCAGCATCAATGTGAGTCACATTGGTGATAATCATATCACACTTAAAAGTATTGCGCTGCTTTTCATCATCAATAAGAGTAGTAGTAGTATGAACAAATCCGCCCTCATTGCGCTTAGTGCTTACAAGTTCTTCCTTGCCGTTACGATCAGAATAAAATTCATTAAGACCAATCGCAGAATCAACACGAAGCTTAGCAGCTTTATCTTCTCCATCAGCCATATAATTACCAATTGTACCATCAATAATATTCTGAAGAATACTATATGTAGCATTAGGAGTGCCCTTAGTAGTAGTTTGAGTTACATAAGTAAAGTGAACCTGGACGATATTAGTAAGAGCATTATCAGTAGCAATACTAATAGTACCAGAAATAAAAGGAGTGCCGGGGTTTTTAGAATTTGGTCCGGTTACCTTATTTTCCAAAGCATGTTCGTACAAGATACCTTCAATATGAGTAGCATTTTCCATTACTTTCTTCATAAATAAATTTCTCCTTAATTAAATAAATTCAATAAATTAATATTTTTTCCTTTTTCTGTTAAAGTATAAATAATTGGATCTTGACTAACTTTTTCTACGAAACCATCAGATACTAATTTGCGCATGGAACCCGCAACTCCACGGCTAGACACGCCGAGATATTCGGCAATTTCTCTTGATTTAACAAGAGGAATATCTTTATTATTATCTTGCATCCATTTAATAATGGCTTTTCCGCCTTCAGTAAATAGAGGCTTTTCAGTTTCTTCTTTAGCTTTTAGCGCTTCCCAATAGATACGAGCATCTTCACTCATTACTACTGGATAGTGATTTTCATTAGTGGCAACAATTAATTCTTCAACATAATCAATAAATGCTTGTTTCTTACTCATTTTAAAAAGTTTATAGCCTTTCTTTATCTTATATAAATATTATATAATATTTATTTAGAAAAATCAAGTTATGATTAATTTACCAATAGTTCTTCCGCATAAGGAAGAGTTTCAATCCATTTACAAAATTCTCTCCATTCGGGAAGACGATGGTTTTTTCTCTAAATATATATGTTTCTTAAACATCTATAATTAGTAGTTAATCTTGCGGTAAGCAAAAATCCAGCAGGATTAGAATATAGAATTTCAAGATATTTCTCTTTCCTAATTTCCTCTAGCTGCTCAAGCATTTTAATTTTTTCATTTTTATTTTCAGTTTCACAATGCTTAATTTTATCAATGATACTTAAAAGTTTATTATAAATATCAACTTTCTCACGCATTATCTCAATGATTCTTGGATCAACATATTCATTATATTGTTCATTTAAATCAAATTTAGTAATACAATGCATTGTGGATTGCGAAGATACAAATTCAAGGAATCTATATCTTTCTGCTTCGACCCAAGCCTTATTGGAAAAAGTTAAATCAAAATTAACTCTAATACCAGTTAAAAATTGGGCATGAGCCATATTACCACTTTTTGTGGCAGATACAAGATTCTAACATCTTGTCATATCTTTATCATTAATTGGATGTTGCTCGGTATCCGTTCTCATTGGATATCCAGAAGCAACCATACTTTCTGGCAAGTCATAGACTCTTACATTACTGACGATTTTATTATTTTTCATAATCAATCCTCATTACTTCTCGTTTTTCCTGTTCCACGTTTATCAATTATTCTATACATTATTTTATACTATATCCAAATTCCTTAGCTTTAAAATAATCTTGCCAATAATCTTCTCGCACATCTAATTCCTCGCGAGAGCATTCTTCTATTACTTCAAAACTAAAATTTTCTACTCCAATAGCCAACATAGCAGGATAAAGTTTGTTGCGCGTAGCAGGCTCTGCACCGATTCCGCGTTTAATATGTTGCTTCCAACGCGCAGAAAGATCAACTGCTTGCCCCACATAACACATTTGATTTTCTAAATTAGTAATTTTATAAATCCCCGTATGGATTCCAGAGCCAATTACTCGACCAATTAAATCTGTAGTTGGTTTTTCATAATAACTTTTCCAAATTACTTTATTTAAAATATCTTTATCACGAAGTTTTGGCTCGATAGAACGAAGAAGACTGATTTCATCAATATCTATTTGAGGCAACTATAATTTATAGAAATCAGCTTGATTTTTAATTTCTTCGGCACGTTTTGCAGCATCAACTGCGGCCGCGACTTCTCTACTATGTAATTGAATTTCTTCATCTAATTTATTTAATTCTTCTTTTTTAGAATCAATTAAATTAGATAATTCTAAAGAACAATCAATAAGAGTTGATTGATATTCATTTTCATATTCTTCTTTAGCTTTTGTATATTTAAACTCTTGTTTATTTAAATCGTATTCAAGGCGAACACGAGCATTTTCCATTGATTGCTGATAGAAAATATCCGCTGACTGCTTTGCTTGATTCTATAAAGAATTTAAACTATTTTCAACTTCGTCTCTTTTGGACTAAAGAATATTTAAATTATTTTCTACTTCTTCTTTTCTGGAAGTAATACTTTTTACTGCCGTTGATAATATTGTATACTAATCATTTAAATCTGAATTTTTAGATTCAAGCTCTTTGTTTTGTTTTACTATTTCTTCATTAAGCTTTTGAATATTATTTAGTCGTGGACGTAAAATAAAATATATTAAAAATCCACCAATAATAAACGCCAGTATAGCAATTATTAAAGTAAGCATAAATACTTAAAAAAGAAGGGGCAGATATTAAATATCTACCCCTTAATAATCTATATTAATTACTCCGCGTCAGGAGCGTCGGGATCAAAGCTCATGCCAGCGGGAGTGAGAGAGAGGAACTTGACCTGCTTATGAGTGCCGTCCTCAAGCTCAACCTCAGCGGGAGTGCGAAGACCGAGACCCTTACGCTGAATAGCACTGGTAAAGATACCATCAACAGAACGCTTCTCGAGACCGAGAGCCTCAGCAACATCAGCAGCGGTAACTTCCTGACCGTTAACTTCCTTCAAATAATTAAGAACCTTCTTAGAATTTTCCTTCATAGCCATAATAATAATAATCTCCTTTAAATAATTAAATATTTTTTTTATTTTTTTTCTTTTAACCTTTAGGTTATGTAAATATTATAGTAAAAAATTTTTTATTTGTCAAGAATTTTTCCAAGAATTTCTTGAACCATTTCATCAATGGTTGTAATATCATCAAGACTGTGAACGTGGCTCGAAAGTTCCATAATTTGATTCTGGGCTTTACGAACAGCTTGCGGGTCTTCACTTGTCTGAACGATTAATTCTGCATTAGCAATTTTTTTTGCGAGATTCTTGAGTTCTTTTGTTTTCATTTAAAAATTTTCTTCCTTAATTTTTACAAGTTTATTTTACAAAAAATTTTTTTATTTGTCAAAACATTCCGCCAAAGTGCAGTCGGTAATGTTCTTATCATCGCGGAATCCTTTAAAAAATCCATGTCTTAAAGTATGATCTTTGCTATTTTTTTCCATGCACTGTATAGAAACTACTCGGTTAAGGTATTTTTCAGGTTCCTTAGCAAAAGCTTCTTTAAGTTCATCAGTTAATCCAGAGGATACCGTTCCGATTTCTATAAGTTTTCCTTTATCATCATAGGCGCCTAACTTCATAGATGTCTTCCATCCATAATAATAGCCTTTAGTAATTGGTTGCCAATCAGTATCACCATATTGGCAAACATGCAACTGAATAGTAGTACCATCATCTAAAACTTTTTCCCAATAAGGCCAAGTCGTGATTTCTTTACCATCATAATATTTAGTTGCATCTTCAAATCCAACGCAAATACAATCAACATAATCCATCTTTTTAATTTTAATAGAAGACCATGCCGGTCGCTTATCTGGAACATATGGAGCATCTTTTTTCTTCAAAACTGCGCCTTCTTCACCCGCAGCAAGAGCGGCCGCAGTAAACTCTTGAATATTATCAAGAACCGCACCTGCAAGTTCCATATAAGAATATTGACTTAAATTAAATTTATCCCAAATGGCTTTTAATACCTGATAACGTGTCCAAGCACCCTCATTTTGAATATTAATTCCATTATATTTAATAACATCATGTAAATAATAATGGATTAATCCACTGGACTGCTGACGTTTAATCGCTTCAGGGGCTAAACATCCCATAATTTTAGTCACATCTTTAGAAGTCTTACCTGGATAATAAATTTCACCTATTAAAATAGTGCCGGAAGGTAAATCTTTGAGTGCTTCATGAATATGAGGGACATTTGCTAACTTTTCAGTTAAAATACCAGTATTTGCACTTACATTACGACTAAATAAATAATCATAATGTTCTGTCTTTTCATACTGATACCAATATCCATCTTTTTTCAATTCAGCAAAATATTCACCGCCATTACAAACAACGGGGAAAAAACTCTCTTTACCGTCGGGCAATTTCCAAATTTTCATCGCTTGGATACAATCTGCTTCTGGCGCATACTTATCAAGCAATTCTTTAGAGAAACTCATTGATTTATTTCCGTCCTATCTTTAAATATATTATAGAAAAATTTTTTAAAAAAATCAAGTAAAGGAGGATTGTATCCTCCTTTATGAGATTTTATACCTTAGTTACTGACTTAATCTTACTAGACTTAATAATCTGATTACCGATAGAAATACGCCCAAGAGCAGGAATATCTTTCGCAGAAACGCAAATAGATGCTTTATCCCCAGTAATAAGTAGATTATCTTCATCAGCAATTAACGCAGTTGCGGTTAATGGACCGGTAGACCCACTCGTTTTATATATATTAAGTCCTTTACCACCACGTTTTTGTAAAGTCAATTCATTTAAAGATAATTTCTTTCCTAAGCCATTTTCACTAAATACTGCTATAGAATCAGTATCATGTCGAATTGGCATAGTAGAAATTACTTCATCACCTTCATTAAGATTAATACCTTTAACTCCAGCAGTAGCGCGAGAAGTCGCAGTAATGTCTGTAGAATTAAATTTAATTCCCATACCATTTTTAGTCGTTAATACAATAGGCTCATCTTTAATTAAACATACAGATGCCAAACTATCACCTTCGCGCAAACTAATTGCAACAATACCAGTCTTTTTCTTTGTATTAATATATTCTTCCAAAGCGGTCTTTTTTACAAGTCCATTCTTAGTAGTAAATAATACATATTTAGCATCAGTATCTCTATAAATTGAATACATTGTCTCAGGACTTTCATCAGGAGCCATATTTACAAGACTCTTAATAGATTGGCCTTGTGAACTATTTGTTCCTACTGGAATATTGTCAACTAAAAGACGATACATTACACCTTTATTTGAGAAAATCATTAGAGAATCAATGGTATTAGTTCTTAAAACACAAGAGGTAATATCTTCTTGAGATTTAACACCTTTACCATTTTTCTTTTGCGTGCGATAAGAAGCTGTGGGAATACGCTTAATTGTTCCACCCTCAGTCATTACAACAACGCATTTCTCAGGCTCGACATATTCAATTTCTTTATCTTCTTTTTCTACTGGGGCTTGAATGATTTTAGTAATACGGGCATCACCATAAGTATTTTTAATAGTAATGAAAATCTTTTCAAGTTCATCAGTTGGATCTTTAAGAATTAAAGCTAAACGCTCACTCTCTTTAATTAAATTATCTCTTTCCTCTTGGATTTCAATTTTTTCTAAACGAGCTAATCTACTTAATTTAATATCAAGAATTGCTTTAGCTTGGTCTTCATCTAACTTATATTGAGTCATTAAAGCCTGACGAGCAACAACTGCGCTTTCGCTCTTTTTAATAAGAGCAATTACATTATCGATATCTTCAAGTGCTTTAAGGATACCATTTAAAATATGAATATGAGCTTGGGCTTTATCATATTCATATTTTGTTTTTCTTAATATTACATCTTTTTGATGACTAATATAAATTTCAATAAGTTGTTTAAGATTTAAAAGTTTTGGTTTCTTATTAACAAGAGCAACTTGATTAAAACTATACGTTTCTTCAAGACGAGATAACTTATAAAGTTTAGAAATGATAGGTTGAGCACTAACGCCCTTATCAAGTTCAATTACAAAACGCACTCCATCTTTCGTGCTTTCATCTCTAATGGCAACAATACCATTTAATTTACCCTCTTCACAAAGTTTATCAATATCTTCACAAAGAGTATCTTTTGAAACTTTATAAGGAATTGTAGTAAATACAATTAAATCATGTGTTTTTTCATGCTCAATTACATAGTCCGCTCTTATACGAGCTCGACCTTTACCAGTTAAATAAGCAGTTTTTAATTCATCTTTATTGATAACAGTTCCACCAGTAGGAAAATCAGGGCCTTGAACAAATTGAAGCAAATCTTCAACTTTACACTCACTATTGCGCAAAGTGTAAATAATTGCATCCATAATTTCAGTTAAATTATGTGGAGCAAAAGAACAAGCCATAGCAACTGCAATACCAGTAGTGCCATTTACAAGAAGGTGCGGAATTCGGCCCGGCAAATACACTGGTTCATTTTCAACATCAGTATAAGCTAATTGCCAATCGCAAGTATTCTTTTTAATATCAGCAAGCATTTCTTCGCCAATTTTAGATAACTTACATTCAGTATAACGATATGCTGCTGGTTCTCCACCATCACGACTACCATTATTGCCATGGAATGAAATTAATGGATAACGCATTGTCCAAGGTTGGCTTAAAATACATAAAGCTCCATAAATAGAGCTATCGCCATGAGGATGAAAACGACCCATAGCATCACCAACTGGCTGAGCGCACTTAACAAACTTTTTATTATTAAAGTATCCTTTATCAAACATATCATAAAGAATACGTCTTGCAACTGGTTTCAATCCATCTTCTGCGGATGGAATTGCTCTATCAGTTATTACACTTAAAGAGTAATCCAGGAAGGATTGCTCCACTTCATTAACTATTGGAGTTTTTAGAATCTCTCCCATATTTTTTAAGGACCTCCTCAGCTGTAATTTTTCCAGTAGCAAGACCATCTGCTAACTCATTCCACAAATGGCCATCATGCCCGGAAATTTTTCTTAAATCAATTTTGACTTCTTTTTCTGTTTCATAATAATCTTTAATTAAATCAAGATTTTCTGGAGCTTTTTTATTGGATTTAATCCAATTATTACGTTCCCATCCATACATCCAATTGGTAAAAGTATTTACACAATAGGCTGAATCACTATATACAGTAGGGATATCATTAGTCCATTCTCCATTATCACGTTTACCATATTTTTTTAATACATGAAGAATAGCTTTTATTTCTTCGCGGTTATTGGTAGTATCTTCTAAAGTATTTAATTGATAAGCATCAATTACAACCCCATTCTCAGGATTGCTATCATATTCAACAACAACAAACCCATAACCACCGCTGTTATTTATTTTACCGTTTCCACGACAAGATCCATCAGTATAAATCGCAATCATGTGATGGCCTCCCTAAGAATTCATTTTCTCCACAATCAATATGAAAAGAAGTATTAGTAAAAATAGTAATTTTATCAATAAAATAATCATTAATAATATTTACTTTGTTATCTGGGAATAACTTTTGTAATTGCTCATAGAGGCTTCTACAAGTAATTGTATCAATATCTTTATTGACATGAACTAAAATAATGTCATCTTTACTAATAGGAATTATTTCAATAGGCATTCCTTTATAATTACTTACATATCCCTTATCAGTTTTATACATCAATATTGGCCCTTTCTGCATTTAACTCAATAAAAGATTTACGAGGGCCAACTGATTCGCCCATTAAATCCATGAATGTTTTATTTACAAGATTCATATCATCCATTGTAATCTGTTTTAAGGTGCGAGTTTCTGGATTCATAACTAATTCCATTTCATGAGTATCCATTTCTCCAAGACCCTTCATTCGGCCCAACTCAAAAGATCGATTCATAGTTTTTCTGAATGCTTCAAGGGCAGCGTCATCTTTAAGATATTTAATATTTGTGCCCCAAGTCGCTTTATAAAGAGGTGGAACCGCAGCGTAAATATAACCTTTTTCAATTAATTCAGGTGCAAACTTCCAAATAAATGTAAGAAATAAAATACGAATATGGCTACCATCAACATCAGCATCCGCTGTGATAATAATCTTACCATAACGTAATTTAGATTCATCCACAATTACTTTACCATCTTTAACCTCAAGACCAAAAGCATCAATCATCGCACTAATTTCTTTATTTCCTAACGCTTTATGCAAATCTGTCTTTAAAGTATTAAGAATTTTACCTCTTACAGGCAAAACCGCTTGCGTATTGCGATTGCGAGCTTCCTTAGTGGGGCCTTCCGCAGAACGACCTTCAACAATAAAAATTTCACATTCGCTTCTATTTTTACTATTGGCATCGCTTAATGTGCCGGGTAAAATAGTTCTTTTCTTCGTATCAACTTTACGAACGGTTTCTTTAGCCTTTTTCGCTTTTTCACGGGCCGCACGCGCCAGCATTGCCTTATCTACAATAGCTTTAGCATCTTTTGGATTATTGTCGAGCCAAATTTTTAAATCTTTTGAGACAAGACGTTGAACAATAGTTCTTGCTTCACTACTGGATAAAACATCTTTAGTTTGACCAGAGAAAACCGGGTCAGGCATAATAAATGAAAGAACAAGACTTAATCCTTCTTTAAGTTCTTCACCAGTGATATTAGCGTCTTTCTCTTTTAAAAGACCTTTATCACGAGCGTATTCATTAATAGAAGTAGTAAGTGCTGTTCTAAAACCGGTCAAATGCGTTCCACCACTATTAGGAATTGAATTAGTATAAAGTTTATAAGTGTCGCTATAAGTATCGTTATACTCCATAGCAATTTTTACACCAATTCTATCTTCAATATTTTCAGTATAAAAAATTGAAGTAAGAGAAGTTTTATTGCTATTTAAATCTTTAATATAATCAAGAATACCATTTTTTGAAGTAATCTCTTCTTCTGGTTTATCAAGATAAGTAAAATGAAATACCATACCAGGAGAAAGATAAGCTAATTCTTGAATTTGTTTTCTTAAAGCATCATAATCAAGAAGAATACCTTCTTTAAAAATACTTTCATCTGGCAAAAATTTAACCCAAGTTCCAGTCTCTTTATCAGCCCATTTCTCTTCTTGATAATCTTTTAATTTTCCTTTTTCAAAAGATGCAACGGCGTGTTTACCATCGCGGAAAGATGCAACTTGAAAATAACGAGAAAGAGCATTAGTAGCTTTAGCGCCAACGCCGTTCATACCACCAGATGTATTATATCCAGTTTTTCCGTTGCTATCAAATTTTGCGCCGGTATGAAGTTTAGTATAAATATTTACTAATGTTTCACTACCGTCTTTAGCTTTTCCAAAAGGAACACCACGTCCATTATCGCGGATTTCAACATAACCATCTTTAGATACTGAAATATCGCAACGAGTACAATGACCATTTAAATATTCATCAACTGCGTTTGAAATAATTTCAAGAGTAATATGTTTAACTCCATCCGGTCCAGTAGAACCAATATACATACCTGGTCTAAGACGAATTGCTTCTATACCTTCAAGAGTTTTAATATCTTTTACTCCATAAGAATCTAAATTAATTGTCGTTGCCATTAGATTCCTCCTTAACTTTAGGAATAATTTGATTTAATTTATAATCATAAACTAAATCATCGTATAATTTCTTTAAATATTTTTTATTAAGTAATTCTTCAATAGGAGTTCCATTTTTCCATCTAAGAAAAATTACATTAACAAAAGACTTAACAGCTGGATGCATTAAGACCTCTTCACGCTTTTTAAGCCACCAATTTAATTCACTTTCTGCATTGAATTTATCTTTCATATAGGCGGCTCCCGCACCTAAATAATCACAAAGAAGTTCAACGGTATCTTCATAGGGCATTAATAGTGCTTTTGGATGACCTACTCCACCATCTTTAATATCATCAATCCAATACTCCCAATGATGAGTATTGTGGCCTTTATGATGTTGCCATGCTTTACTAAATCCATTAATATCTTTACAATTATCAATTGGAGAACGATTACCGGTCCAATAGTGAGCGGATTCAATGAATTCAATAGGAGTAAACTTGGATAAATCATGTTTAATACCGCGCCAAGGAATACCAGCCATTTTACAATATTTAAATACATATTTTTTATGTGTTAAAACAGTATTTAAATGATTAATATAATTACTCATATTTTTCTCCAATAACATATTTCTTTATTTTATAAATATATTATAACAAAAATATTTTGGAAAGTCAAAAAATCGTGGCTTAAAATGCCGATTTAAATAAAATTTGACAGAGATAAAAAATTTTTTGTATAATATATTTAAGAGAAACGCCCAGAGATATAAATAAAAAAATTGGATAGTATATAAAATATACTATCCAATTTTATATTAAATACCATAATCAGTATTTATAGGATCACTATTATCACTATAATCGTCTTCGGTATAATAACTCATAGAAGTGGTTTCAGTATTATCTACTGTTGGTGTATTATTTAATTCTTTTTTATAATTATTATAAGCTTCATCAAGCTCTTTCATAACTGAAGCATATTTAACGCCATCTTTAGTATTTTCAGCCATTGATTTTTTATAATAGTATACTTGGCTCACGCCATATGCCGCCCAAGGAAGACTTGCGCTTGCGGTAAGCCAGGGTAAAGAACCCATATATCCATTATAAATACAATAAAATGCTAAAACAATATATGCTAATGTTGAAATCCAAATTAAGGCAGACTCTTGAATTAACAGAGTTTTAGAAAATTCTCTTTTTTGTTTCATATTACACCAACCCTTTATCTTTCATAATTCTATAAAGAACTACAATCATTTCTTCACGAGTCATAAATTTTTTATACATTTTACGATTTAAACTATCGCCTTTAATGTATCCTTTATTTTCAGCCCAAGTTCTTTCCGTATCAGACCAAGAACTTGCATTTTTTTCGGCTTGTTGATTTAAATAAACTTCCATCATCTCATTAAATTTATCCTAAGTCATATCTTCATCCTCCTCATCAATATTTATATTATTACCAATTTTTTGTTTAAATAACTACCATTGGTAATCGCCACTTGTTTTATAATAACTATTCATGTCAGTTCCGCACAACGGACGAGGACATAATTTACCAGTTACATCATAGTGGCGAATAACGTGGTCCGCAGGTATATTATATTTCTACATTAATTGTTTTACTAATTGTATCGTATTTTCTAATGCTTTTGGATCAAAATACCAATCAGTATCACTGGCTACAATATTAGATTTATTTATTTTACAAGGTCTTACTTCAATTCCAATAGAATTAGCATTTCTACATTCAGGATGTTTATATCCTTTTCTGGTGCCACAGTGCCAAGCGATATCTTCATCTTTAACACTACGATAAATAATATCTTTTTCATCAACACAATAATGAGCTGATGATTTAGCGGCAGGGTTTTTGAAATAATTACTAATATTTTTTGCTGTTCCTAAAGAACCAAAATAATGTATTACAATATATTTTATTTTTCTATTATTACCTTTTTGATAATTAGATGTTGTTAAATTATCTATAATTTTCATATCTTCACCTTTTCCTATAAATTGATCATATATTTCAACTCCATAATATAATCTCTACTATTGAATTTTTAAACTCTAATCTTTTGGTCGTTCAAACTATGTTAAAACTATATTTGAAGCAGTCTATATATCTTTACAATTTATTAAAGTATTCCAAACGGTAGGATAATATGTAGAAAGTTGATAAATTAAAAATTCAAGTTGCGTATTTAAATTTCCTATTGAAGTATTTTTCTTTTTTGCAAAATCATATAATTGTTTTTTAAGACTCCAATAGGTCCATTGAGCTAAACCATATCCAGCTTTGTCATAAATAAAATTAGTATATTTACCATTATCGACTTGTTTTGTATACTATTCATCATTTAATCCAAGTGTCTTTTCAAAACTGTTTTGAAGATTTTTTGGATTAAAATTTGATTCAGCTTTTAAGTTTCCCATTAGTCCGGCCGTTCCATAGGGGTTTTTTATTTGTTTATACAAATAATTCCAAGCTATTTCAATGTTAGTCATATTATCCTCCTTTCTATAAAATAAAAAAGAAAGAGAAGAAGTAAATCTTCTCTTTCTTATAATTACATATGTTCAGCTAGTGCAGCAATTTTAGAACGATGAATTTGTTTTAATTCAATTTCGCCATATATATCTGATCCTCTAAATACTTTAGAAGCACGACGCATACCGTTATTGGCTCCAGCAAAAGCAATATCATCAACTTGAGTTTTATCATCGCCATCAATGATACAAATACCATCTTCACCGATACGTTGTAAAGTCAATTTCATAAGCGAAATATCCATATTTTGTGCTTCAGAAATATAAATACCAGCTTTCATTCCAGTAGTATCATAACCACGGATATCGCTTAATGGTAAAAGAACTAATTGTTCGTTTTCAATCATGCGCTCAACGGCTAAACGACCACCAAATTTACTAATTAAAAGATTGCCAATTTGGCTATCAAGTAATTTTTCATCTCTGGTGCCAGGATAAAAACCTAATTTTGCAGAATTTTTAGTGGCAATTGTATTACAAAATACAATAATTCTATCAATGCGTCCACGTTCAAATTGATTCATTAAAAAGGCTAAACTTAAATAAGTTTTACCTGAACCCGCAGGGCCACGAACCATAGTAATAGTATTATTAATAAGACTATCTGCGAATAAAGCCTGATAAGGGTCATCTTTCATAGGTTTTACTTTTCCAAATTGAGCGGAATCAAAATTACCAAATGAAATAGGACGATAACCATCACCAGTATAACATACTTTATCAACGATATTATTATCTTTATCTTTTATAATTAAATATTCATTAATATGTAAATTATAAACATTTTCATATTGATTAGAATAGAAATCAGCCATTTCCGCATTTGACATTGTAATTTCTACATATCCCTTATACTCATCAATTAATTCTTCATCTATGCTTTGGATATGATCTTTGTCAAAAAAAAGATTTGCCATTGCTTTTAATGATAAATCATTAGTGATAAATATAGTATTTGGATGGGCTAATTTAAATTCAATTGCCGTAGATAAAATTTTGCTATCATCAGTAATTGGAAGGTTAGAATCTTCAATTATTTTTAATCCGTCTAATTTAAATAGTTGGATAATATAATTATCAGGATTTTCATTTAATTTATGTAATACTTTACGAGCTGAGTATTTAACATCAGCATCTTTATTTGAGGATGTTTTTATATTTTCTAATTCTTTTAAAGTAATAGAAGATATAACTGGTATATATTCTTCCTCTTGGAGAAATGTATCAACCGTCATCAGCAAACTACAAGTATCATAAAATTTATACATCTTCGTACTCATCATCTTCTTCCTCTTCTATGTTTGGTATAGCAAATCCGACTGCGTGGACTGAAGTCTTTGCATCGGTTGCTAATTTTTCGATTTGGGAATTATACTCTGCTATTTTTAGAGTCAATTTTCCCTTTACCAATTCGAGAAAAGTTGTCAACAAACTAACTAAACCATCTCCTATTGGGTATAAAAATGCGATAAATATTATTCCGAATATAAATGTTAAAATAAATATTCACCCTTTCATTAGGGATTTGAAGATTTTACCTCTTAACATTTATAAAAATTTATATACTTTTATTTTTAATTCTTGGCCTCATTACGATGTTTACGAATATTCTGGTAAAATTTATCTTTTTCTTTTATGATATAATTTAATTCTTTTTTAGCATTTTTAATAGAGTCATTTACATATTCAATATCTTCTTGCTTTTGGCGAATTTGTCTTTGAAGCATTTTATTTTCATAAGATTTAGGATTAAAATATTTACTTCTATTCATTGAATAATATAATTGATTTAAAGCTCCAAGTTGAATTTTTAATTCTTTTTTGTATGCTTGTAAAACTTTAATATAAGCTCGTTTATAAGCAAAATTACATCCAGTTTTTTCATTTGCCATATCCATATCATCAGGATGGCATTTAGCGATACCATAAATAATATTACCATCTTTACCTTCAATTAAACAAGAAGCTTCACCTGATTCAGGATTATAACTAAATAAAGGTTCTTTTTTCAAAGTAGTAGAACTCCTTTCTATCTATTTCTATAAATATATTAACATAAAAATTATTAAAAGGCAAGTTTTAGGGTTTTTGGTAAAAAAATTTCTATGGGTGTGAGCAATTGGAACTACGACCGATCGCGTTGATCAGGGATAAAAAAATAGACACTATGAAATAAATCATAGTGTCTATTTAAATTACTTATTCAATGCCTTTGTAAGCATTTCTTTAATGTCGATGCCATTTTCAGACATTGCTTCAATGACCTGGTTTGCGGAACCCATAATATCCTTTACAAGACGAGCAGAGTTTCCATCGCCATACTGGACGATCTTATCTACATTGGTAAGAGGGGCTGCCGCGTTCGCCACGATTTGAGGCATTGCATTGAAATACATTTCAATGATAGAAGCTTCACCCATCTTCTTCTGTGCTTCTGCTTTCTTGTCGATCGCTGTAGCTTCAGCTTCACCAACAGCCGCGATACCAGCAGCTTTCTGTTCAGCTGCGAACTTTTCCGCTTCGGCGCGAGCACGCATAGCTTTTGCTTCCTGCTCGATCTCATAAGCCTTAGCCTCAGCATCCTTCTGACGACGAATCAGATCTGCTTCAGCCGCTTTTTCCGCAGCATACTTATCAGCATCAGCCTGCTTACGAACTAATGCAGTCAGTTCGTATTCCTTAAGCTCGATTTCCTTCTGCTTCAATTCAGCTTCGCGCTCGGCCTTTGCGATATTTGCATTAGTCGCAGCAACATCCTTGAGCTTACGCTGATTTTCAGACTCAATGCCAGCGGCCGCCTCTGCCTGAGCTTTCTTTGTATCAGCTTCCTGCTTCAACTGAGCCTGCTTGATAGCAAGATCGTTATTGCGGATTGCGATTTCCTCAGCGGCTTTAACCTTAGCGTCATTAGACTGCTTAGCATTTTCCGCACGAGCGACCTCAATCTCACGTTCCGCATTGGACTTAGCGATCGCCGCGTTCTTACTAATCTGAGCAACATTATCAATACCGAGGTTAGTGATAACATCATTATCATCAGAGAAGTTCTGAACGTTAAAGGTAATCAACTCAAGACCATAACGAGCCAGATCAGGAACTGCGTTCTCCTGGACCTTCTCACTAAACAGCTTACGATCGCTAACCATATCAGTCAACTTCATCTGACCGACGATTTCACGAATATTACCTTCAAGAAGATCGTTAATCTTACGAGAAATTTCATCACGGCCTACGTTAAGGAAGTTCTGAGCGGCGAGCGCAATCATTTCAGGATCTCTACCCACACGAACGGAAACTGTAGAGTCAACACGAACATTAATGTATTCGGCAGTAGGGACCGCAGATCCAGTCTTTACATCAATCTGAATTGCGCCAAGAGCCAGCTTATCCAGACGTTCGAAGAAAGGAATTTTCAAGCCAGCTTTACCAACAAGAATTCGAGGCTTCTTATGGAAACCACTGATAATGTAAGCCATATCAGGCGGAGCCTTTACATAACCATTGAGGAAAATGAAAATTACCAGTAGCACGATAAGAACTACAGGAATTGCCGGAAGGATAAATGAAATAATAGCGGGCATAAATTATTCTCCTTATTTATTTAATTTTAAATTTTATACTTATATTTGAATAATGCTTCAATAGCATCATCAATCGAATTATAGTATCCATTATGTTCAAATTCTCCATCTTTATCCCATAAGAAAGAGATTTCTACACCTAACGGATCTTGTTCCAATTTTTCTTTTACTTTTTTGTAAATTTCTTCTTTCATTTGTCTTGTTATTAATTTTTCATAATCTTCATAAGATATTTTTCCAGTAACGAATTTTTTTGTTAAATCATTACCTTTATAATCATAAAGTGCCATTTAGTTCCTCCTTATTCATCAAGAAATGATTTACATTCCTCAACTTTGGCTTTCATAGCATCAATGATTACATCAAGATTAATGGGATAGCCATGATGAGAGTCAACGCCTACATGATACATATAAGGTCTATCTTCAAAAAAATTAGTGGTTTGATGAGTATGACCGTAGAGATTCAAAGTCATTTGATGAAGATTTTCTCTTTCAAGATTACCAGTCATACAAGGGAAATGGGTCATAAAGAAATGGTATTTACGATAGTTTAACATAATCGCCCAATTCATTTCAACAACATTAGGCAAATCCGCGTAAAGCTTCTGCCGAGTTGCTGTATCATGATTACCAAATACAATATGAAATTTGCCCTTAAGACGTTTAACATATTCAATATTAGAAGGTTCTCCAAGCATTAGATCGCCAAGAATATAAACGTCATCTTCATCAGAAACGACACTATTCCATTTCTCGACGTAATCTTCATTCATTTCTTCAATTGAAGAATAACCACGAGCTTTCCAAATGAATTCACGATCATGCCCAAAGTGCATATCACTGGTTAAAAAGATTGCCATGTATGAATCACTTCTCCTTTTTCATTAACCTCTTGGATAAGGTTATATTTAATATATTCTTTAAAAGTGGGAGGAGTAAAAGAATTTGCCATACTCCGAATTACTTCTTCTGGAACTTGCGCTCGACCATCACGCTGTTTATTGCGCTCAATACAAACTTCAACAGGAACATTAAAATAAATAACATTCACATTAAGATTTACATATCCTTTTGCGTTAATTGCTTTGAGAAGTTTCTTGCGGGAGCTGGGCCCAAGATGCGTGGCATCCGCATACACATCATCATAGTCTCTTAAAGAAAGAGTGATTGCTTTAACAAAAGCATGCCATACGCTTTCTTCTTTAGCGAAATAGCTTTCATCATCATTTAACATTTGAAAACGAAGTGCATCGCGAGAAATAACACAACCACATTGAGGCCAATGATTTTTAAGCCAAGTAGATTTACCCGAGCCTGGTATTCCGGACATAATCCAAAGATTCTTTTGCTTCATCTTTATACACCCCATTCTTAAAATTTTCTTTAAACTCTTCTACTTCTTCTGGAGTTCTACATTCGATATGATTTACTTCTTCTTTGCAATAAATGCAATACAGCTTTTTACGATGAAATTTACCATGTTGAAGACTTACTCGACGAGACAAAGGAATTCCTTTTCGTCCACAATTCATACAGTAAAAATCATGATTTTCATAAGATGCCATTTGAATTACTCCTTTGAGCGAGAAGGAACCGCAATATTAATAAAAATCTTAATGACAAACATCTGCCAATAAGTAATGCTTGGAAAGCAAAACCAAGGAATAAGAGCAGTATTCCAAATAAATAGCATAATAGCTACTTCAATGAACATAAAAGCTACACTCATAAGTGCCATAGAAATATCATCATAATCGTTCATTTTTTATCAATTCCTTTCTTAACCTTATATAAATATTATAATATATTTTTATAAAAAAATCAATAAAGATCTTTACACTTCCTCTAAATAATTTTCACACTCCTCAGCATCATATTTAACAGTTAAATTTGTAGCATCAAGATAACCACCATCATAGTAAAGTATATCGTGTTTAACACTAGCATTTTTATAAATTTCTTCTTCATTAGTATCTCTTACAATTTCAAAAAGATCACATAAAAATCTACAAGCAGATTCAATAGTGTCAAATTCAAGAGCTTTATCATCCCAACAGAGTGGATTAACGCCCTCCTTTGTTTCATAAATGTGATATTTTATACCTCTAACCATTGTTTTTCTCCTTACATAGTAAATTCAATAGTCTCGAATGTATCAAGGTCAATAAGACAAGTTTTTCCAGTAGCAAAAGAACCGTTATCAATATCGCATTTATGTCCATCGCAATACCAAAAATGATTCATATTTTCCAAATCAAAATCTTTATAGCTTTTACCTACCGCAATATAAGGATCATAATTAGGCATCAGCAGAAAAGGCGTATGACCATGAATGCAGAAAGTGCGGTCTGCGGACGGCCCTTCGGGCCACGGGTCATAGAAATGATCTCGGCTCCAAATTAAATCATGAAAATTAGGTCTATCACCAAGCGTATAGCCAGCATGAGAAAGAAGAATAATTTGATTATTCTTATTCATATAAATTTCTTGCAGAGAAAGTTTAGCAAGTTCATGATACCATTCAGGATTAGCGCGTTCTCCAATTTGCCAGTCTTCAAATGTTTTTGCTCCACCATTATTACAAAGAAGAGCATAGTCATAATAGAAGCCCTCATCTTTAAGATAATCTTTCATAGTTTCTAACAGCATATTTTCGTGATTACCTTTAAGATAAATAACTCTTTTATCAGCGATAGCATCTTTAATAATTTCCCAACCATCATTTCCACGGTCCGCGCAATCACCCAGACAATAAAGAGTGTCGTTAGGATCAAGATATTTCATAATTTGATCCCAAAGAGGTTTCATACCATGAATATCACTAACTGCGTATGTTTTATTCATAAAATATCAATCCTTTTTTAATTTATATATATATTATAATATATTTTTATAAAAAAATCAAGAGTGAGAAATTATCCCACTCTTGTAAGCTTTATAAGTAAATTGCAAAGGTTTACTCCTAAGCCACTTACTAAAATCCGAATACACCAATATAACATTTTATCAGTGTCTTTATACTTTTTAATAAAAGTACATTTAATCCACTGTATAAAGCAAAAGCACCAAATGGCAAAACAAACCCAAAATAAAGCTAAAAACAAATAATACATTTAATTTCCTTCTCTTTAAATAAAAATGATAATTATTGGGCTAACTGAGAAAATCAATACTAAATAATTTTAAAATAATATTGAAAGGATGTGGTTTATTTGAAAATTGATTTAACAAATAAACAATATGAAAATTTTAAAGTTATAAATCGAAATATTGAAAAAAAAGGTAAAAATGTTTGGTGGAATTGTCAATGTAAATGTGGTAAAATGTTTACAGCGACAACTACTGATATTAATAGAGGCATTATTAAATCTTGCGGTTGTATGAAATCTGAATTATTAAGCAAAGCTCATCTACAAGATTTAACAGGAAAAACATTTGGAGAGTTATACGTAATTCGTAGAAACAAAGAAGCTCAAGTTAATGGGCATAAAACTACAACTATGTATGATTGTCAATGTTCTTGTGGTAATATTATTACCGTAGAAAGAGGTAAGTTAATATCAAGAGGTCAAAAATCTTGTGGATGTAAAAATTCTATTGGGGAGTTAAATATTAACAAATTATTAACTGATAATAACATAAATTACATTTCTCAATATACAAATTAGAGCTTAAAAACTCAAAACAACGGTTTTTTAAGATTTGATTTTGCTATACTTGATAAAGAAAACAATGTTATTCGTTTAATTGAATTTGATGGTCCACAACACACTAAAACAGTTGAGTATTTTAATAAAACAGATTTATTAAAAGAAGTCCAAGCAAGAGATGAATTAAAAAATAATTATGCAAAAAATAATAATATCCCTTTAGTAAGAATTCCTTATTATAAAAGAGATACTATTAAAATTGAAGAATTATTAGGGGATCAGTTTTTAATCTGATTCCCTTAATTCTTTTCTCACCCTCATTAAAATTTTCCCTAATTTGTTATATGCCATTTTGTCTTTACACTTAATACAATGACAGACTCCCCAAGTATTATCGCACCAAGTGTTTCCCTCTTCAAGCCAAGCTTCTCCGGTTTTTTCAAGGGCAGTCCGCAAAGTTGGGTTTTGCATAAATTTAGCTTTTACGCCTTTATACATAACATCTTCTTTAATATCTTCCCAATCCTTACGAATTACGCAATGTCTTCCTAATCTCTTGGATTTGCCAGGTGTAGGAGCAAGTCTAATTTCTTCCGCATCCCCGGGGTTTGCTGCTTTCATTGCCTGAAAATAGTTTTCTACCGTAAGATATCTTTTTCCTTCTATTGTAATCGGAGAGTAAAAAAAGTTGCTTAAAAAAGCAAAATCTCCTTCAAATTTATCAATCATTTAAAACTCCTCAAAATTCTGAAGATCTAATTCGGCTAAATCTTCAAAATCAAAATCTTCATTGTCATCAATATTAACGCCATACATTTCAGCGCCTTCTTTAAGATATTGTCTGCGGCCTTCCATATACCATGTCCAGTTATCGACACCGTCCCCTTCAAGAACATTAAGCTCATTTTCAGCTTTAAGAAGTTCAAGAAGTCTTTCTTTAGAAACGATATAACTCATAATAATATCACCTTTCTTCTTATATAAATATTATATAATAATTTTTTAAAAAAATCAAAAAGGAGATAAGAATTACTTCTTATCTCCTTTTTCTTGAATAAAAGTTTTAATTGGTTCACTTACAAAGCAACAAATATCACACGCAACTTTTACTGACTCTTCTGGATCATGTTTCAAGTATAGTGCGGTTGTTGCATAAGGAGCGCCCGCTCCAATAGCAAAATAGTCTTTGATCTCTCTTACCATAAACTTACAAATATGGAAAAGATGCCCTTTATAAGCAATAAGAAATTCATTTTTTAGGAATCCATCACCGATAAGAGTATTTTTCCATTTTGAAAATTCAATAATGTAATTAAGAATTTCTCGTTCATTAGCTTCAACTGGCTGATGATTCTCCATGTAAAGCCACATTAAACTTTGCTCATCGCCATAACCAACTCCGCCAAGAATCATATCGTTAATCTTAGCAATTTTAGCAAAATTAACATTAGGTTCCTTTTCATAGCCATTAGTAAGAATACTATCAGCACTCATTACAATTCTATCATCATAAACTTTAGCTGCGACAACGCTCATTTCAATCCTCCAACTGACAGATATAAACATCTTCGTGATGGAGAATTTTTTTAATCATTAATTGAATAATATCCCAGTCTCCTCCACCAAGACCACACCCAATTTTATAAGGAAAAGCAATCGGAACATAGTCAGGAACTAATTTATTTAAATTTTCTAAACAGCTAGCAAATGCTTCATAATTAGTGTATCTACACGGGCCATATCCATAATCATATTGAGCGAATAAACTTGCTACTCTATGACCATCTATGGTAGTAGTGCAAGCAACTGCGCCAAGTAAAATATCATCAGGTGGATTTTCTAATCCTGCGACTTGTGCTTCCGCGTTTTCAATAGTTTTTTTATAATCTGCATAGACTTCAGGCCAACGAATACGAATTTGTTTGGCAAGACCCGCACCCATAACGCCTTGACAATTTACCTGATGACAAATTACAATTTTAGGGGATAAGTCTAATAGACTTTTTTTATAATAAGTAAGATTTTTAACCACTGATTTTATCTCCGTTATGATAAAAATTACAAAATCTTGAATCGCCACCACAAGAGCAAATTTCGCGTTCCTTAGTGCCCCAACATTCTGCGGTTTTATCATCTCTTAAATGATAACATTCACATTTCTTAGTTACTTCAGTAATTGGAACATTTTTGCTCTTGGATTCTTCTTTCTTTTCATAATGGCCCGGAACCCAAATAAGATTTTCACCATTAACTTCTTCCCAAGCGTCAGCCATCTGTTGGACACATTCAAGGCAATACTGCCAATAAGAATAACATTGATCTCGTGTTAAATCTTCGCTTACTTTATCCCAAAGAGCGATAGGAATTCGCTCTCTAATTTCATATGTATCATTTTTAGCTTGATTTACAGCTTCATCAGTCATAGATAATCCTCCAAGACATATTCAATTTGGTCTAATGTTCCAGTCCTTTTAAGAATTGCTATAACTCTTAAAATAGTAAGAGCATCAAGAATGTCATCATAAAGGCAGATAGGGGCTTCCCACTCATTAGCGGAAGCCCACTCTGCATCTAATGACAAATGTTCCATCAATTCATCAAGTTTCATCATTTTGTACCTCTTCGGCCTCTTCCATATCGGGTGCGGTCTCTTCTGCTTTTACCAAGCCTTCAAGACACTTAAAGGCAAAATTCTTATGCTTATAAGCACAGAACTTAGGACGATTAAGAATACGAATTACAACACCTTCACGAACATGGGTTTTACCAATCGGATCAGGACCATCATAATACTGCTCAGCGATATTCTTAATCCACTCACCCGCGGAAATGGTATTATCATAAGTAGCTCCAGGATGGTCGGGAATAAAACCTTTCCAAAGCATAGGAACACACTTACAACCCATCTGCTCACAACGATAACGCATGAAATCAGGAGTATATTCAACAATATCCCCATCTTCATTAGTCATAGTCATACGATAAACATAGAAGTCAGACTTGGGAAGTTCATCATAGCTACCATCGCCATAGGTACAATAACCAGTGCAAGAGCAACCATAAGAGAAGGTAGTAGTTTCGCCATACTTCTTAAGGAAATCCTTATCATTCAGCTTCTTGTTGGAAGCAGAGGACATAATAGGCATACCCTCATCGGTAAAGCCAACAACCTCATAATAAACTTCCTCGCCCTTATGGAGCTTACCTTCAAAGAAATCTGCGTGCTTCTTGCGGAACATATTAGAACCATAGAAGCCACCTTCCCAGTCATTCAGCACAGTGCGACGAGTGCCAGATACATATCCATATTCATAAATGGGAGTGCCATCACGATGCATAATTCTATCCAAAAGAGTTCTCTTATAACCCTTAAGCATAGGAAGATAACCAGTACGCTGAGAAGTGCCATGCATCTTCAGAGTAATCTCAATAAGGTCATTCGGCTTAAAAGCGTCAAGATTATAGGCCAACTGCTCTGTATCAGCATGCTCGATAAACAGAGGGGCAATAGGAGCTTTCTTCTTGCGCACATGATTCCCCTCGCTTACGTGGCCCTGACGATTCTGGCGCATAGGAATATACTTCTTACAAATCTCATGTCCATTCAGAGTAGTGAATGCGAAACCTTCAGTCAGCTCATTAAGAAGGACCCCAGTATAAGAAACACAACTAAGATGGAGGAAAAGACCATCACTCTTCTCTCCGCGCAAACGAATAGTAGTAATATTGCGCTTCATGGGATCCATATAACCGCCAATGCTTTTACCATTTTCGTCTTTCTTGCGCAAAAGGTTATTATATTCAGCAAATTCAGGACTTACCTGGCCGTCCGTAGGAAAATAAATACCGAGTTCATCAACCTCATAAGAAGTATCAACGCATACAGTATTACCGAAACATTCACCCAACATCAGGCGGTCGGCATTCGGATGCTTCCGCAAATTCTTAATCTTACAAACATACGCATTATAGGACATAATTAATCAATCCTTTCTTTAACTCTTTTTTCTTCTTCCAATTCCCAATTTTGAGTGGCATAACCATACTCAAAATCTACGGGATCATCAACTTCATACCCCTGTTCCCGCATTTTCGATGTTGCTTTATACATCATTCGACCAAGACTTTTAGATTTACCCTTTTGGACCAAACCAAAATCAATAAGGTCGCTAATTAAACGACTAATTTTCTGATTAGACAATGGGCGCAAAATCATGTCATTCATGCGGATTTCATCAAGAGTCATAGAATCATCTGTATTATTTAATATATCTAAAATTCTAAACTTATAATCCGCATTAACTTCTGGACGAGTGGTTGTTCTAGACCTTCCTGGCATAATTTTTTCTTCCTTTCTTAACTTTCTATAAATATTATATTATATTTTTTATATAAAATCAATAAAGTTAAAAGCAACCAGTTTTTTTATACTTGAAATTAGTTTTTGTATCCAAATGAGTTATTAAAAGAATATCTCCTTGTTTTTGATAAACAACTCGATAATGACCTAATCGTCTGCGATAAGTATTTGATTGATCGCGTTTTTTATCAACATTTTTAACCTTTTCATCTACTTCGGGTGATAAGGTTAAAAATGTTCTTTCTAAATTTCTTTTAATTTTTTCATTGGCTTTATCATAAAACTTTTTAGCCGATTTTGATAATATAATTGAATAACACATTTCTACATTTCACTTTAAATTTCGAGGGATATATTTTAAAGTTCTATCCCAAATACTTGTTAATTCTTCAATATCATAAAAATATTGTTCTACGCCTTCATCTTCAGTGCGGTCCGCATGATAATGGCCGAAACACCAAACAGTAAAATTAATTTGATTTTTTAATTTATCGAGCCAATCTTCCATAGATTTATCAACTGCAGATTGATCAATTCCACTAATAAAAAGATCAGTAGGTTCCCAACAACAAGGACAAGTGTGAGTAAAAACAAAATCAAAGTAATTATTCTTTACTTTCTTAGTAATATAGTTCATTTCATCAGGAAACAGTTGCTCTTCAGCAAACCATCCGCACCAGCCATTAGATTGACGAAAATTTTGAAGACGATACCACTTATCAACAGAATAAGCTCCACCGATACAGAGAGTCTTAAAAATGCCAAAATCATAAACATTACCATCCATGAGATAACGAATATTACTAAACATGGATTCTACATATACTTCACCATGAATGTCATGGTCTACCATAATAGTCATTCCAGAAATATTCTCAGGACGCTCTTCGTGGTTTCCGCGAAGACAGTAAACAATATATCCCATGTCATTTACTTGCTTTTTATTTTTATAGTCAGATTTATTAAGATAAAAATTAAATCCGGCATCACCAAGAATAATTAACGCGGTTTCCGCAGGTTTAAGATCGGGATGCTTAGATCTTAAAGTTTCTAAGCGTTCAGCCGTCCGCCCGTGAGTATCGCCAGTCAAAAAGAACTTTTTAATCAATCCCATTCTCTCCCTTCTTCTTTAAGAGTAATCATATCATCACATTTAGGACACATAATATATCTTGTAATAATTGTCATTTTCATAACATAATTATCACAAGAAACAGATTTGATATCTTCGCCATCATAAATGAGCTTAGCCCCACAAGTGGGACAAGTGCATTTATATTTAGGAGTTTCAATAATTTCAATCATAATCAGCTTTCTTTCAATTCTAAAATAAGAGACTGCTTAATTGCTTCATATTGAACTTCATCAAGCATTGCTTCTACTTTTGGATCAGGCTTATTTTCTACTTTACTACAAAAATTATCAGAAATTCTAATGATGTTATCCATTGCAGTATTTGCGATAATACGCGCCATTTCAAGATCGTAATATCCTCTTTTTACGTCAATAAGATACTCAAGATGATGAGGATGAAGACAATCTTCATAAGGTTCACCGTCGATATAACGACCAAGATATTCTTCTACTCTAAGTAGATGATGAAGTTGTTTGGGATCGTATCCAAATTTAGCAAGCACATCAACTTTGCTGGGATATTCATGCTCCATAGCATGATATTTTTCCATAGCAATACCTTTCATAGATTTAACGGCTTGATAAGGATTATAATGAGTGATTGCTTCTCTGTTTTCTACAAGTTTATCCCAATAGGGACGGTAAGTAGAATTTACAATTTGAAATGGCGTAAAAAGAATTTCAAGAAAGTTTAGATTTTGCTTTTTAAATGTCCCAATATACAATCTAAAATCCTTAAAATCAATATGCTCTTCATTAGCACGAATATGGGTTGTGCTTACTGGCTTTTTATTAAAAGCAATTTCATCAAGAGTAGGAAGAACAATAAGCTTAGTATCTACATCGCTATTCTCGTAGTCTAAACCATAATTTTGACTACCTTGAAGAAAAAGGCCTAAAATACGAGATACATCAAAATATTCAAGAGACTCTTCCCAATGTTCATTTAATCTTTTAGTGATATTCTCTTCTCTATTCATTTATATCACTCCTTAGTATAAATCTTCACTGTATAATTCCAATTCACATTTTTCACGTTTTAACTGTCGAGTCGTAGCACTTAACTGTCCGCAATTAATAGCAATTTCAAATGCTTCTTTTCTATTGTAAAAATGCCCATTTTGGTCAAGAAAACCTTCAACAACTCCGCTAAATTTTTTAGGGATGCCAGCATCTTTCATTGCGGAGTAAATAAAACCATGTCGAATTCCACCAAAAATGGCTCCAGTTTCTTTATCTTTAATTGCCGCGCAAATAATCATTTTCTAAATCCCTTTCAAAGTATTTACAATTTTTACAAATATATGGCTGTCGTCCTAATCTATCATATAATTGTGCCCAAGTTTTAATCATTAAATCAGCCTCCAATTATTATGCTCAATAATTGCTTTCATATTCATACGGCCAACGGGATTTTGAGTGTGTAAACCAAAGAGATAAGTAGTATCGGGAATTTTAAATTCTTCAAGCCATTTTAAAATCTCAATATAATCTCCACCGTTTTCAAAGTAATCTCCCGCATCATGGTCAAGATTGATATAAATACATTCATCGGTCATATTGCGCTCATAACAATTTATGGCGGCTTTAGCTTCTTTGACACTTTTAGCCCAAATCCAATGATCGGAAGGTGGGATCCGCACATCATCTACCCATAAATACATAGCAATCACGCTCCTTCGTAAGATTTACATCTTTTATTCCAACAAGTATCACATTGGCTCTTTTTTCTTTTATGATTTTTAGGATCAATAATTGATAAAACTGTATTTAAAGTATTAGGACAAATACCCATATAAAGACATTTATCTTCAACTGCGTCCGCAATCTCTGCTCTTAAATCTTGTTCTTCTCTTGGATTCATAGCATTTCGATCCTTTCTAAAAACATTTCTCTTTCAAGTTCATCTAAAGGACAATCCTCATTTTCAAAATAAGGTTTTAAAAAATGTATTTGTTCTACTGTTGGACCTTTAGATAAATTATAATAAACATGATAATCGTGGTCAAGAATTAAACTACGAGTAATATGTATCCATTGATTTTTAATCAAAGCTTCATCTGGTTTAAAATCTCTATAATTAAAATTATATTTATCAGCAAGATCAAAAGCTACTGTGATATGTTCAAAAGTATCACATTTAATCATTTCTCCTGTTGGAGATAGCCACCCAATAGGCATTTCAATCATAATTATTCTCCAAAATTAACTAATTTCTCATAGTAATCGGGATATCCTTCTAAATGGGGATAAATAGGATTGCCATAACAAGTAAGACAAGGCCATTCCGCATGAATAAAACCAAAAGAATCACTATGACGACAAGTTTTACATCTTTTTTTACAAGTGTTTTTTAAATCATCAAATGAGTTATTAGCTAATTCCCAAAGTTCAGTCATTACATCATTGGTCATGATTAATAGCTCCTCTCCCAAATAATAACTGTTTCTCCACAGGCAGGACACTTGATATATTTAGCCCAATAGCCATGATCATTGTCCCAAGGACAAATATCCTCCATGCTCTGAATGTCGCTATTTAAAAATCGTAATTGTGATTTGCATTTAGAACAAGTAATTTCTTTCTGAACTTCTGGACCATATTTAATTACTTCAACCATTATTCAATCACCCAATAAATAGTTTTTCCATTTCCGCAATTAGATTTACCGATTAATCCATGAGAAACAAGTCCACGGAGAACACCACTTACAGATGAAGGAGACATATCTACATTATGAGTCTTTTTAATCCATCCAGAAAGCTGAGACGCGGAAACGCACTTATACTTTTTAAGAGTATCAATAACAATTTCTTTCTTTTCCATAAATACTATCTCCTTTAATTTTATATATATATTATATTATATTTTTATAAAAAAATCAATAAAAAGAAAAAGGCGAGGTAGAATATACCTCGCCTTATATTAAACTGAAATTAATCAGTTATTATTGCTATTGGGAGCGAACTTATTGACAATACCTTCAAGGGTCGTGCCACGAAGGAGACGATCAACAAATTCAGCAGCGGATTCACCATTACCAATTGCGTAAGGAGCAATACCGGTAGCAATGCTATTGAATACCTTACTATCACTCTGAGCCTGAATGGCAGCCACAAGATCGGGCTGGATAGACTTCATAACATCAGCAACAGTCTTTGCGTAAGCTTCCTGCTTTGCCTTTTCGATATCAGCAAGGGCCTTCTTTTCTGCGATATTAGCATCAGTTTCCTTCTGCTTACGAGCCATTTCTGCCTCATGGATCGCATCAATAAGAACCTGCATATCCTTTTCTGCCTGCTTAGCAGCCTGCTTTTCAGCTTCCTGCTTACGATTGACTTCAGCCTGAATTTCAAGCTTACGACGGGCTTCCTCACCCTGAAGATTCATGCGATTAATAAGCTTGGTGCTAGCCAGCTCATTTTCCTTCTTTTCCGCGTCAAATAGTGCTTCCGCAACTTTAACACGGGCTTCCGCGTCAGAAAGCTCAAGGCTCTTTTCAACCATATCGCGCTGATGGCGTTCAAGGATTTCCGCAATTTCACTCTCAACAGTAAGAGAAAGAACTTCGCAATCCTTTACAAACATACCGTTTTCGCGGAAGAAGCGTCCCTCATGCTTATTAGAAGCCTTTTCGGAAGTTGTATTTTCGGAATAATCAATAGCAATATTACGAACGATATCACTATAATTCTGATAGAAGTCCTCAATAGTATGCTTCTTAACTTCGCGCTTCAGAAGAGAACGAATACGATCGCAAAGATACTTAACATAATTGTCAACAGAGAACCAACTATCCATATAAGCAGGATCAAAGTCAACGCAATAAGAAACTTTTACAGAACATTCAACAAAGTCCTTAGTCTCAACGGAGATAATATCAGAAACCTTATTATTCTCATAACGAAGGAATACAGTATGCTCAACCTTATCAGTAGTCTTAGGATTGCCCGTGCTCAGCTGAAGTTCCTCAAGGGTCTGATCGTAATCGAGGAGAATAGTCTGCGGACCGCGGACAACCTTACGAGTGCCGTTCTTAGAAACGACATTAACTGCATAACCAGTCCAAACATCAAGACTTACAACACCATCATACTTATTATCAAGAGTAATGGTGCGAGGCTTAGTGTAAGAAGTTCCGCGAGAAATGCCAGCATTGCTTTCAAGGTAAGCAAGGGTCTGAAATTCACGATTGATATTACTTACACTATTGGTAACACTGTAAGCAGTTGTTGTAGAGCTATCAAGATTCGCGGTAGCCGCCTTAACGCTCTTAGCAATAGCCTTTTCAAGAGACTTCTCGGTAAGACCAGCATTATAAGCAAGAGCAGTCTGATTACCAGGATACCACAAATTGCACTCACGCTGGCTCAGCTTACGCTTAACAACAACTTCCATACGAGGATCAGGAAGATACATCGCGGGACCGCGGACTGTCTTAATTTCTCCATTCATGCGGTTCATTACATAGATACCTTCACCATCAGGGATAGCAATCGCATGATGAAGAATCTTTTCATCGTAATTAATAATTGCATGCTCAGGACGAGGATAATAAATCATCTGGTCATCGCCAGTAATAAATAGCTCTTCGCCAACAGGATGAACAGTACCGTCATCATCAGCATATTCAGCAATTACCTTAACATAAATACCAGAAATCTTAGACAGCTCAATGGCGCGGAAAATAAATCCGCCCTTGGGAGAGGTCACAAAACTTTCAGTAGGTTCAGGGAACACAACCTCGGGACCATGGACATAACGCTTATTACCATCTTCGTCCTTAAGGATACAATACTCAAGACGCTCAAGGGTGACTGCATCACGAATATATCCAAGAGCATCATCATTCTGGAGAGGGATGACTTCAATTCCAGTAGGAGGAATATAGAAAGAAATATCAGTGCCCTTAATTACAAGAATCTGACCATTCACATAATCCTTCTTTTCAGGAATGACAACATTACCATCAGCATCAATTACCTGACCACCCTCTGCGGAAGCACTCGCCGCGTCATAAACGCGGGCAAGAAGATACTGGTTAGTGCGAAGCGCATGACCCTTAACAACCTTAGCCATCTGCCCCGGATAGAGAGCAAAAGAAACAGGACCAGGGATATTAATTTTACGACCAATTTCAATATCTTCGGGAAGATTATTGGATGTGCCGGCCGTAGGATGACGACCGCTCTTCGTAGGGTTCTTCAAAACGAGATACCAGTTCTCAGGAGCGGACGCAAAAAGGGAAATTGCCTCATTATAACCACAAGGACGGAACTTCTTGCTCTTGGGCTCAAAACGCACAAGTTCATCAGACTGAGAAAGAGAAGTCTTGGTAGGTCCAACATGGCAAAGGACATTACCCTTAGTGCGGTCAAGAACATAAGCGTATTCATTGATAGAAAGAACAAGGTCTTTCTGCATCATATTTTCACTCATATTTTTAAAATTTGCCTTTCTTTTTATTTTCTATAAATATTATATATTAATTTTTTATAAAAATCAATAAAAGAAAAAATGGGTTAGATATTTAATTAAATATCTAACCCATTAAAATTACTTAATACAAGCGTAACGCTCGCTATTAAGCTTTTCCATCATAAGATCGTATCCAGTCTTTCCAGAAAGGATAGTCTCAAAAATGGTAGGACTCATGCCGGACACAAAGGAAATACCATTCTTAACAGTCATAGGAATATTATTCTGACGAGCATCAACATTCCAGAAGATAAGATTAGGCATCTTATATCCATAAGCATTCCATTCCTTTTCAATCTTCTCCATCAGGGTACTACCGACAATACCATAACTACCACAACGAACACAGGAATTAAATTCCATATCGCTAATGATAATCAGGTTTTCAGGAATTTCATCCTGAGAACAACCATTCTTAATGGCAGTATTAAGCATAAGGTCAAAAGCAGATTCGATGTTAGTAGAACCACCCCAAGGAGCAGAACTAATACGCTTTACCTTATCGCAGAAATCAACACCTTCAACTTCCATGAAGTGAGGAGTAGACTCGAAAGTCATAAAATGATTTGCGAACGGACCCTTAGCCTTATCTGCGCAATACATACCAATGGAGATAGCTACATTGATAGGGGCAGAAGCTTCACTACCAGTCATAGAACCGGAAGTATCAACAAGAGCCATACCATTAAAAGTCTTACCGGCAAAGTAATCAGCGAGATTCGCCCAATACTTATTAATCATAAGACGATCAGTATTGTCCATAGGGATAGCACGATCATAACCATACCAACCATAACCGCCATAACCCATAAGGTTCATAGCCTTAGCAACACACTCATAAGGATAAAGAACTTTGGCATTAACCGTAGTGGTTTCATCCTTAGCAAAATTCTCATAAGTGCGGGCACCAGCCTTCTGGCGCTCAATGTCATGACGCGCAAAAGCATTCTTATAGATAAGACCTGCGCGAGAAGGAATCTTATCGAACTCAATCTTATCCCATTCGCCAGCAGACATCAAACGCTCAAGAACGTTAATGCGCTTACGAAGGATAGAGAGAGTCTTACGATACTGGCGAGGAGTCATATTAAGATGCTTACGAGTCTTCATACCGAGATACTGAGACTTTGCGGAGCTGGTGTTCTCGCTCTTAAGCCACTTAGCCAAAAGAGAAGGAGTCTTGCACTGAACGTCAAGAGCCAGCTGCTCTTTAATGAGAGTATATGCTTCATCCTCAATAGCCGTACCATCAAAGACATAAAGATCGTCCCAGCGACCAAACTCAGGGACATTCTTCAAATTGCGAATAACAACCTCAGATTCGTTATTCGCAAGCCACTTCATACAAACGCGAAAGAAGCGACGCTCGCCCTGACCACCGCGTACATCGCGGATATAAAACAGACACTTCAAGGCATAAAGAGGATTCTCACGATATGCCTTCTGGAACATAAGAAGAACATCCTCATCACTACGCTTACGCATAGAAGCACCGAGCGCGAACATATCCAAGAGATCACTGGTCGTAGTCTTATGAGTAAGTGCGCCATTCTCCGTAAGAGTATAATTGGTTTCGTTCTTCATGCCATTCAAAAAAGTATTCATAGTCTTCACCTAAATCTTTAACAAGATTCCTTTCTAAAAATTTAATGGAGGCAAGGGTGAGATTCGAACTCACGAATACCGGCTTTGCAGACCGTCCTCTTAAACCACTTGAGTACCTTGCCATATGAGTAAATTAATTACTCATAAATATAAATTTCACCAGTTTGAATGTTTTCCTCTTGGATAAGAGGAATTATTTTTTATAGGTATTTCTCAACCTTACATATATATTATATTATAATTTTTATAAAAAATCAAATAAAAATTTTAATGGGTTAAATTTTATTTAACCCATTATTTTATTCATCGTCTTCATCTTCAGTAACATTAGGATTAACACAACTATTTGCATGAACTCTTAAAAGAGTGCCAGGAGTTACACCAATTTGATGCAATAGAAGTTCATTTAACGTCTTATGATAATCCATAGGGAATTTAATATTTTCTTGATAAACGCCAGCGTTCTTTTTTCGGACAATAAATTGTTCTTCTTCGGAAATCATCTTATCACAAAATTCTTTCAAATTATTAGTCACTTCACCAAAAATAGGCATAGCCTTAAGTAAAGTTACAGGATAAGTTACACCGCCATTACACATTCTATGCCAATAGTAACATAAAGAGGAATTAATGAAAGCATAACCAAGATAAAAACTATTTTCATCTTTGAAATATATAGTTAGTTTACCAGTTCGAGAAAGAGTTCTTTTTGCACCAGTTGTAAAATAACGGCAAGTGTTAGGAACATCCATTTTATACTCGGTAGGAGAAGCACTTAATAGGTTGTTTAAAGTTTTTTCCTGTGAGAGCCATTTTTCAACAATCTCTTCAGTACCTTTTTCAATTCTATATAAAACTTCACCATTATTATTTTGGAAGTTATTAGGTAATAAACTATTTAAAAACTCATTATCAAGAACAATTTTTCTATCATCAGATCTAAATCTAATAAAAGGTGCGACTCTAAAACCATTTTTATTTGGATCAATAATTGTAATTGCAGCGCGAGTAGAATTTACTTCATTAGAATTAAAAATTCCAAATTTCTTACCTTTAAAAATATTTGCAGGAACATTATCAAAAGCAAAAATACTACCGCCGCAATTATTTAACTCTTCTCGCAAGACTTTAAAAGTACTGCCACCAAGGAAACTATGAGGAGTAATAATAACCCCTGGAACCTATTCGACAATTATTTTTTCCATAAAAGCGACATATAATTCTTTTGTAGTTTTTGCACAAGAATAAGATCCACTGGCGAGAGAATCTTGACGTCCATAGGGAGGATTAGAAATAACTTTAGCATTGTCAGGAAAATGAATTTCATTATTTAAGCAATCTTCATTTACAATATTTACATTGTTTGCACTATCGCCATAACGATATTTCAAAATCGCATGACAAATTTTAATTGCTGTAGGATCAATATCATAAAGATAAATATTGCCATTAGCTAGTGCAGATTTTGCTGCATTTTCGCCCATAACATCAAGAACGGATAAAATTAAATTACCAGTACCACAACATAAATCGCAGATATTATCACCGGGAAGTTCAAGTAAATATTTCGCCATTACTTCAGCAACATCAATAGGAGTATAATACTTACCCATAGCTTTTTTTTCAATTTTATTAGCAAAAGCCAAGCCATCTTCGTAAAGACCGCCAAGTTTATCCTCAGTAAAAAATTCATTGGGAAAATGAGAGTTCAGAATTAAATCCCAAGTATCAGTTAGTCCAATATTAGTAATAGACTGATGATATTCATTTAATGAAATCATTATTTAATCCTCCTTAAAAATTTTCTTAATTTCATTATAAGATTTCTTAATAGCCATATGAACAGAGATATTAGGATTCAACTGCAAAATTCCGCTTTTAAGAATTGTACACTCGCCATTATCGTCAAATGTCACTTTATTCTTTTCTACTTTAAAGCCAGGAATAAAATTATATTTACTAGAGATTCCACCATTTCTACCCTTACAATCGAGAGAAGGAAACACCTCAATTTTCATACGATATGCATCAGCAGTCTCTTCGATAAAATATTCAGAATTCAAAATAGCATTTTTCATATACTGCTTAGTAAAAGGTTTAACTGTATTCTTACCTGCAGCACGGATTTCAGATCCATGAAAAGAAAAGATAGAACTAATAGCATTAAAATTATTCATAGGAATAGTTACTAGCTTATCTTCCTTACAAGTGAAAAGAAAATCAATATTCTTAAAATAATTGCGAGTAATATTTACACAAATTTCTTTATGTTTAGAAATAGGATAATTATGACCAAACCAATCAAAAGTACAAGTATTAGCATTGAAATTATCAATAATAGGACGCCAGGCCTCATCCCACTTGGTAGAACGAGAAGAAGAGTACAGATGACCATTTTCATCATATTTTAAATCACAATCTCCAGGACGAGCAATCTCATCCTTAACCTCGCCAATATATACATATCCAGATTCTTTCTCTAGAATCTCAATATCAGCAGTATTACCAGTTCCTTTACCTGCCTCGCCAGTCAAAGAAATACGATATTTATTGCTCTCAAAAATATTAGGAGCAATATAAGAAGTATTAAAAATTCGACTTAGAGTATCTCCGA
>JALFQD010000029.1 GCA_022785265.1 Clostridium sp.
ATCAACTTTTCAACACCAAATTTTTAAAAAAATAGGCAATTTTGGTGTTTTAAGTCGTGGATTCAACTAAAATTTTAGGCAAAATCACAACTTTTTTAAGAACTTTACAAAAAACACTTGTAAAAACTTAGAAAGTCATAAAAAAAGAAAAAAGAATAAACAATTTACATTTATTCTTAAACATTTTCAATATCAACACTTCTATTATGCTTAATACTATCCCAATTACAACTTTTAATAAATAAACAAATAAAATTAATAGGAAGCCAACTAAATATAAATAAGTCAAATAAAAGTACACCACCAATATTATCTTTAAAACTCTTATTATATCTCTTAAGTAAAATAATTCTTACAACAACTCCAAACAAATATGAAATTACAATAAAAATAATTTTATAAAGCATATTATCAAAAGTCAAACTATTAAAATGAATAATTATATTAATAAAAAGAAATATAAGTAACAAATTAAATACAACATGCAATATTACTGACAAATAAAATAATCCTACATCAAAGCATTCAAAATTTCTCTCTTTAATCCCCTTCTTCAAAAGAGTAGGAAAATACTCTCTTAAACATTCCATTGTCCCAAAAGACCATCTTTTTCTTTGCTTCCATGAAACATCAAAACTATTAGTTTGCTCATCATAAGTAATAGCATCAGTAGCAAAACCAATCTTTTCATTATTAATAGCACACATAGCGGTAAATTCAACATCTTCAGTTACTGTTTTTGGATTAAAACCATGCTTATCAATTACTTCCTTTTTTATAACAAAACCAGTACCATTTAAAAAAGAAGATCTACCCATATTATATCTAGATTCATTTAAAAATAAACTTTGAAAATAATATAGAATAGCATAACTACTAGTAAGCCAATTATCTGAAATATTTTTAGTATCTCTAAAACCTTGTGCAACAGAATAACCACTATTAATCATATCATTCATTTTAGCTAAAAAATCATGATGAACAATATTGTCTGCATCAAATATTGCATAAGCATCAATTTTATTATTATCTTTAAATAAATCAAAAGTGTATTTTAGTACCTCTCCTTTAGTAGAAACTTTTTCTGTACATGATATAACCTTAGCGCCTGCTTTTTTAGCTTCTATAGCAGTATTATCAGTACAATTATTAACAATAACATAAATATCAAAGTATTCACTAGGATAACTTTGTTTTTTCAAACTATCAATAAGTTTGCCAATAACATTCTCTTCGTTTCTTGCAGCAATAATAACCGCAAAAAAATTCTTTTTATCATCATTATTATTAGTAACTTTTTTTCTTTTCTTAAATATACCAATCGAAGTAATAAGATAATACCCAGCATAAAATAAAAAAGCAACCCCTAATATATATATAATTTTTTCTAACATTATTTCACCTCAAAAGTTGTACTACTATAAATAGTACAATCCAATGATACTACACTATAATACATTTGTCAATAATACACAAATAATAAAGTGTAAAGTATCATTAAATAATTTCCATCAAATTTAATATTGAAGCAAATATAAGCCAAAGTAAATAAGGAATCAAAAGATAAGTACTTATCTTATTTTTATTATAAAATTTATACATCATATAACCAACAACAAGAATTAATAATAATATCCAAAAAAAACCAAATACCTTAAAATTCAAAGTAAAGAAAATAATAGGCCACAATAAATTAATAACCAAATTAACTTTATAAATACTCATAAATTCCTTGTTATTCCTTACAATATAACTAGATATCCCCATAAGTATATAAAGTATACTCCAAACAATAGGAAATACCCATCCATCTACTATACCATTATAATTCATACTTTCTTTAGAAGTAATAAAACCAACTATACCACCCAATAATAAAGGTATAGCAATATATAAAATAAGTTTTTTATAATCGTTTTTCTTCATAATCATCACACTATATTAATATGCAATATTAACAATAATATCAAAAAAAGAACTAATAGTTCTCTTTCTTAATTTCAAAATAACTTTGTGGATGAGCACAAACAGGACAAACTTTTGGTGCCTCTTTTCCAATAACGATATGTCCACAATTTCTACATTGCCATATCTTATCACCATCTCTAGAAAATACCAAACCATCTTTTACATTAGCAAGTAATTTTCTATATCTTTCTTCATGTTCCTTTTCTATTTTAGCTACTTCTTCAAATAAAAACGAAATTCTAGTAAATCCTTCACTTCTAGCAGTTTCAGCAAAACCTTTATACATATCTGTCCATTCATAGTTTTCACCTTCTGCAGCAGCTAATAAATTATCTATAGTACTAGGAATTTCACCACCATTTAACTCTTTAAACCACATTTTAGCGTGTTCTTTTTCATTATTAGCAGTCTCTTCAAATATAGCAGCTATTTGTTCATAACCATCCTTCTTAGCCTTTGAAGCAAAATAAGTATATTTATTTCTAGCTTGTGATTCACCTGCAAAAGCAGTCATTAAATTTTGTTCTGTTTTACTTCCTTTTAATTCCATATTCATACCACCTTTCATTATACACAATGTACAATATAAGTATAACACAAATAAACACAAGTGTCAATTAATCTCAAACACATTTACATTATCTAATGTTGTGTTACAATTGATGTGAAACATTTCTGTACAAAAAAAGTGATTCAAGTTGTATAATATTGAGTTGAACCAAAATATTATTTGAAAGGACTTGAATCACTATGAATATTATAAATGAAAATAAAGAAAAAAGCAAAAGATATTTACCTCATGATCTTAAAACTCGTGAAAATGCAGTAAAAACTTATAGAAATGGAAATTCAATTAGTTATGTACTAAGAAAATATCATATTTCAAGAACATCTTTATATAGATGGAATAAAGCTTATGATGGCACATTAGAATCTCTTATGGATAAATCTCATAAGCCACATACTCCTCATCCTAATGCACACACTGAGGAAGAAATAAAATGGATAAAAGATTTATTAAGAAGACACAAAAATGATAATCTTACTCTTGGTGAAATATGGTATAAATTAAGAATTAATAAAGGATATAAAAGACACATAGGTAGTTTATATAGAATTATGAGAAAATTAGGATATTATAAACAAATTAATATTAACAGCACTTCCAAATACATTCCTAAAGAATATAATACGCCTAAAATGATTGGTGAAAAATGGCAAATTGATGTTAAATTTGTTCCAACACAATGTTTAGGAAAAGATGTACCTTCAGATAAAAAATATTATCAATATACTTGCATTGATGAAGCGACAAGAGAAAGATTTTTATTTTGGTATGATGAACATACACCCTCTAATACTGTTGACTTTGTAAAAAGATGTATTACATATTTTGAATATAAACCTGTCGAAATACAAACTGATAATGGTACCGAATTTACTTGGAATCAAAGCAAAATGAAAAAATTGCATCCTCTAGATGAATTATGTTTACAATTAGATATAGATCATCATAAGATAAGACCTAGAACACCAAGACATAATGGTAAAGTAGAAAGAAGTCATAGAAACGATAATGAAAGATTCTATAATACACTAATAATTAACAGTTTAGAAGAACTAAGAAAAAAGGGTAAAAATTATTTAGAAAGAACAAATAAAATACCCATGGCATGTTTAAATTATTTAACACCACTAGAAAAAAGAAAAGAATTAATTATTTCTTTGCTTATTCAATATAACACATTCATTTCTTTAGTCAATGCAAAATAAATTTAACTAAAGTTAATCATTGACTAAATTCATTTCTGTGTTATTATTACAATAGCAAAGAAA
>JALFQD010000077.1 GCA_022785265.1 Clostridium sp.
CTTAGTTGATTTACATAATAAAGAAGTTACAGGAAAGGAAACTGAAAACTTATTAGATAGAGTTGGAATTACATTAAATAAAAATACAGTTCCAAATGAAACAAGAAGTCCATTTGTAACTTCAGGAGTAAGAATAGGTACTGCTGCTGTAACTACAAGAGGATTTAAAGAAGAAGATATGGTAGTTATTGCTGAAATAATAGACGAAGCAATAAAAAATAGAGAAAATGATGAAGCTTTAGAAGGACTTAAGGCAAAAGTAAAAGCTTTATGTGATAAATATCCATTATATGAATAAAAAATAATTTTTTTAGCTCCCATTTTATTTGGGAGCTTTTTTAAAAAGGAGAATTTATGAACTTACCAATAACAGTAAATCAAAATGAACTTTTAGATATTTTATTAAATGTAGCACCAGTAAGACCAATATTTATATGGGGAGCACCTGGAATAGGAAAATCAGCTCTTGTAAATGCATTTGCAGAATCTGTAGGTCTTGAGTGTGTATCACTTTTAGGAAGTCAGCTTGCACCAGAGGATATTATAGGAATTCCACAGATAAAAGGAGATTATAGTGTATTTGTACCTCCTAAAATAATTGCAAGAAAAGAGCCTTATTGTTTATTTTTAGATGAACTAAATGCTTGTTCTCAAGAGGTTCAAAAAGCATTTTATAGTTTAATTCATGAAAAAAGAGTGGGAGAATATTATCTTCCAGAAGGGTCAATAATAATTGGAGCAGGAAATAGAGCACAAGATAGTGCAATAGTTAAGCCTATGTCTTCAGCACTTATAAATAGAATGTTTCATGTAGAGTTAAAGGTTTCCACAAAGCAGTGGCTTTCTTGGGCTTCTGAAAATAATATTCACCCTTATATTATTGAATATATTACTCTTAGACCAGACCATTTATTTTCTCCACCACCTAAAACAGAAGAAGCTTTTTCAACACCACGTTCATGGCATATGTTAAGTGATGCTATGAATGAATATAAAAATGATTTAAAAGAAGAAGCATTAAAGATATTAGCCTATGGAACCTTATCTCCTAATCATGCAGGGCAGTTTATTGCTTTTATAAAGCAGGTAAAAAATAGATATAAATTATCTTCAATTATTTCTGGAGAAGAACCTTGGCCAAATAAACCAGAAGATAGAGATGTTTTATATTTTTTAGCACAATCTTTTAGGGCTCAAATTATAAAAGAGCTTCCTTTAGATAAAAAGAAACTAAATGAAAACAGTCAATATTTTGCTCATAGAGCAAAAGCATTAATTAAGGATTTATCTTTAATTAGTCTTGAAATTGCCCAGATGGTTGTTGGAAATGTAGATGAAAATAGTCTTCCAAATTGGTTTATGATAGAAATAGTAAGAGACCTTCCAAGGCTTGTGGAGAAGAAAAATGGGTAAAAAAATAGAAGATAATATTGCATTAAAAAATTATGAATCAGGGTATAATATGCTTTTAAATCATCCTATATTTGAAGGCTTTTTAAGGTATTGTGATGGAGTTTCTATTTATAGAGATGAAAATAGTCCTTATCCAAAAGAAGGCTATGCTATATGTTCAAATTTATGTTGCATTTATGTAAATCCAAAAGTAAGAGCTACCCCTTCAGAATGGGCATATATTTTAGCACATTGTATATTGCATTTTGCTTTAGAGCATTTTAAAGATATAGAAAATAAAGATATTGTTAAATGGAATATGGCTTGTGATATAGCTATAGCTAAGTTCTTAGAAAATCTTAAATTTGGAACACCTATTAATGAATGTGGAATAAGAAGTAGAGAAATTTCTATGTCTTCTGAAGAACAAATATATAAATATCTATTAGAAAATGAAGTTAATGAAAAATATACAAACTTTCAAGTTGGCAATAAAAATTCTTTAGATATGATGGTTGAAAAAATTCCAAGCTATAATAAAAGTTGGTTAGAAAAAAAGATGCAAAAGTATCCTTATATATTTGCAAAAGGGTTAAGTAATGCTGTTTCAAGTGCTATAAATGTAGCAGGAGGATATACTTCAGATTTATGTGGAGATTTTATTAAAACAAAGGCTCAAAGAGCATTAGAATGGTTTGTATCAAGCTATCCTTTACTTGGAGCATTAGCATCAAGCTTTAAATTAATAGAAGACCCATTAATATGTCAAAGAGAAGAAGTTTCTATTGCAGCAATTGATGTTACTTTAAAGGAAATTTATATTAACTCTTCTACAAATCTTTCTGAGGAGGAGTGTAAATTTGTAATAGCCCATGAATTATTACACGCTGGACTTATGCATTATGAAAGATGTTGTGGAAGAGATGCATTTTTATGGAATGTAGCTTGTGATTTTGTAATAAATGGTTGGCTTATTGAAATGGGAGTTGGAGAAGTTCCAAGCCTTGGACTTTTATATGATGAAAGCCTTAAAGACTTATCAGCAGAAAGTATATATGATAAAATAGTAACAGATATGAGAACTTATAGAAAGCTTATTACCCTTAGAGGAAAAGCTTTAGGGGATATAATAAAAAGTTCTAATTCAAATGAAAGAATAGAAGAAAATTTAGAAGATTTTTATAGAAGAGCTCTTCAGCAAGGGCTAGAATATCATAGAGATAGTGGAAGAGGATTTATTCCTAAAGGATTAATTGAAGAAATAAGAGCTTTATCAGTACCAGCTATTCCTTGGGATGTGGAGCTTGCAAAATGGTTTGATAACTTTTTAAGTCCTATAGAAAAAAGGAGAACCTATAGTAGACCAAGCAGAAGACAATCTTCAACACCAGATATACCTAGACCAAGCTATATTTATGAAACTGAATATGGTAGAACTTTTGGAGTAGTTTTAGATACTTCAGGCTCTATGGATAGAAATCTTCTTGCAAAGGCTTTAGGAGCCATAAGTAGCTATTCAATATCAAGGGATGTGCCTTATGTAAGGGTTGTATTTTGTGATGCAGTAGCATATGATGAAGGATATTTAAGCCCTGAACAGTTATCAGATAGGGTAAAGGTTAGAGGGCGTGGAGGAACCATACTTCAGCCAGGTATTAATTTACTTGAAAAAGCTGAAGATTTTCCTAAAGACGGACCTATTTTAATAATAACAGATGGAGAATGTGATAAGGTTACAATAAGTAGAAAACATGCATTTTTAATTCCAAAAGGAAAAAATCTTCCTTTTGTTCCAAAGGGAAAAATATTTAGAATTGAATAAAATAAAAGCTTTTAATGAATTAACAATTAAGATTTTTTTGAATAACATATAAAATAATGTTTTAAAGTGATGTTATGAGTTATAAAAAATTATTAAGCTTATATAAAAATTCTTCTATACTTCCATTTTGTAGGGAAGACAAAATAGTTATATTAAGTGATATTCACAGAGGTGATGGGAGCTATAGTGATTCATTAATAGGAAATAAAAATATTTACTTATCAGCACTAAATTATTATTATAAAGAAGGCTATACTTTAATTGAAGCAGGAGATGGAGATGAGCTTTGGAAAAACAAATCATTTATAGATATAGCTTATAATCATAAAGATATTTTTAAAGTACTTAATAAATTCAATACAAAGAAAAGGCTTCATCTTTTATACGGGAATCATGATTTTAAGAAAGCTTCAAAGGACTTTTTATTAAAGCAGAAAAAAAAGCTACTTAAAATTGATAAAGACTTTGGAAAAGATTTCATATATCTTCTAGATAATACAACTTATAAAGAAAGCTTAATTTTGAAATATATACCTTTAGATAAAGATATTTTTATATTTCATGGACATCAACTTGATTTTATGAATTATGAATTATCTTTTTTAAGTAAATTTTTAGTAAGACATATATGGAAATATTTAGAAGGAACTGGATTTAAAGCTATGATTATCCAAACCCTAACCAATTAAACAACATAATTTATAAATAGAGAATAGTTAATAAAAATTTCAAAAAAATATTGACAAAAGTACGAAATCATACTACACTAATTTAAGTACGATTTCGTACTTTAGTTTTGTTTTGGATAAAAGGAGAAAATTAATGAAAGAAATCATTAATAAAAAATGGGCATTAATTAATAAAATAAATAAAGAATTTGATGATTTATATCATAAAATGGCAGTCCATTATAACTTATCAGATAGTGCCTTTTGGATATTATATTCTTTATATACCTCGAAAAAGCCTTGTACTCAAAAAGAAATATGTGATAATTGGTGTTTTAGTAAACAAACAATTAATTCTGCTATAAAAAATTTAGAGCAAATAGGATATATAAGTAGAGGATATAAAAAAATAGTATTAACTCCTTTAGGCTTAGAAGTTGCTGAAAAAACAATACATGAAGTAATAGAAATTGAAAATAAATCTTTATCCAAAATAAATGAAGAAGAGTTAGATACAATAATAAATCTTTTTCAAAAAACACTTTCTTCATTTAAAGAAGAAGCAAATAAAATAATTTAATTGGTCATCGGAGGACATATAATCGTAATTATATTGTCGATAAGATGTCGAGTGAGCTCGGTTATTTATAAAAAAATAAGTGGGCTATTTTTTTTGCCCAAAAAGGAGGAGTTTATGAATAAAATTATTACAATTAGTAGGGAATTTGGAAGTGGAGGAAGAGAAGTAGGAAAAAGACTAGCAGACAAATTGAATTTTGCTTATTATGATCGTGAAATAATAATGGCAATATCAAAAGAAACAGGGCTTTCCGAACAATATATTCAAAATGTTTCTGAAAAAGGAATATATCCTTGTGCATTTCAATTTGCAAGATTATTTACTATGTATTCAGCTTTACAAAGTAATCAAACAGAAATTTTAGTAACAGAACAAAAAATTATAAAAGAGATTGCTAAAAAGGGAAATTGTATCATTGTTGGAAGAGGTGCAGATATTATACTAAAAAAATATAATCCAATGAACATATTTATATATGCAAATATGGAATCAAAACTTAATCGTTGTAAAGAAAAGGCGGAAGAAAATGAAAATCTTACAGATAAAGAAATTAAAAATAAAATCATTCAAATAGACAAAGATAGAAAAAATTATCATAATATAATTTCAAACTTGGAATGGGGAGATAAGAGAAATTATCATCTTTGTATAAATACTTCAGGAATTGAGATAAAAACGATTATTCCTTCACTTGCAGTTTATATAGAAAATTGGTTTGGAGGAAAATAAAAATGAAAATACAATTATCAGAGCATTTTACATATAAAAAATTAATAAAATTTACATTACCAACTATTATTATGATGATATTTACATCAATATATGGAGTAGTAGATGGAATATTTATATCAAACTATGCAGGTAGTAATAGCTTTGCAGCAGTTAATTTAATTATGCCTTTTATTATGATTTTAGGCTCAATAGGTTTTATGATTGGAGCAGGAGGTAGTGCATTAGTTTCAAAAACAATAGGAGAAGGAGAAAAAGAAAAAGCAAATAAATATTTTTCAATGTTAATATATTTTGTAATTATTGTAGGTTTTATATTAACTGTAATTGGAATTGCTTTCTTAAAACCTATTGCTTCTTTATTAGGAGCAGAAGGAACTATATTAAATGATAGTATAATATATGGTAGAACATTGTTAATAGCATTAATAGCATTCTTATTACAAAACTGTTTTCAAAGTTTTCTTGTTGTTGCAGAAAAACCACAAATGGGTTTAATTATTTCTATTTGCGCAGGCATAACTAATATGGTATTGGACTTTTTATTTATATATGTTTTTAAAATGGGAGTCTTTGGAGCAGCTTTTGCCACAGGATTAAGTCAAATTGTAGGTGGTATTATTCCACTTGTTTACTTTATTCGTAAAAACAATAGTCCTTTAAAAATAGTAAAGACAAAGTTTGATGGAAAAGCAATTTTACAAACTTGTTCTAATGGTTCATCAGAAATGTTAACTAATATTTCAGTTTCATTGGTTAATATGTTATATAATATGCAATTAATGAAATTTGCAGGAGCAAATGGAGTTGTGGCTTATGGAATTATTATGTATGTAGGATTTATATTCTCAGGAACTTATTTTGGATATGGAGTAGGTTCAGCACCAATTATAGGTTATCATTATGGAGCAGAAAATAAAGAAGAATTAAAGAGCCTACTAAAAAAGAGTATAAAGATGATGGGAACAATAGCATTAATACTGACTCTTGCAGCAGAACTTTTATCAAAAGAATTAGCTTCAATATTTGTAAGTTATGATAAAGAATTACTTGAAATGACAGTTATAGCTATAAGATTATATGCTATATCATATCTAATTAGTTGGTTTAATATTTTTTCATCATCATTATTTACAGCATTAAACAATGGACCTATATCTGCTATTATATCTTTTATGAGAACATTAGTGTTTGAAACATCTATGATATTTATTCTTCCAGAAATATTAGGGCTTAATGGAATTTGGCTTGCAATAGTCGTAGCAGAAGCATTATCACTTATAGTAAGTAGTACTCTATTAATTTGTAATAGAAAAAAATATGAATATATTTAATTTATTATTATACTTTTATATCTTAGGATATTATAGGGGCTGTTGCACAACTAATAAACATTAGTTGTGTAACGGTCTGTTTTTTTGAACAAAAAAACAAATCTCGTCCTTAAAAAAGAATGAGATTTGTAGTAAAATATTAATATGAACAAAACAAATATTTTACATAAAGATTATACAATTAATAGAAAGTTTTATCAATTAAAATTACCAATAAATATTGCCCTATTTTTTTCTATAAATCAATAGTATTAAATAGATATATTTTGAATTAAATTAAATATTGATATTTTAGTATTAATAACATATAATAATATTAAGAAAAGCCTAGTGCTGGACACACTAGACTTAACTAAAAACATTTTTTGTTTTTGGGCTATTGGATAAATAAAAAAACGTTACTTAACAAATAAGATGCTATTTAGATGGGGCATCTTTTTTGTTTGTTGTACTAAATTTCAAACTAAAGCCTTTAGTAAAGCTTACAGATAGTTCAAAATTACATTCAAGATTTTTTGTTTTTAGTGCTTTATTTATTAAAAATAATAAAATTATTAATATAGTTATCATAAGTAATGCAAACAACAATCCAATACCACCTCCTATGACTATATTTCTAATAGCCACAGGTGGAAAAATGAATAAACCACCGTATACCCATCAATACGGTTAATAATGAAATATTAATTATTAAGTAATATTTATTAAGCTAGTAAAATATTTCATACAGAATTATATATTATTTTAAGAATTTGAACAAGGCTTTTTATAACAAAATTAAATATTGATATTTGAAAAGGATACTTAAATGTGTCCTTTTTTTATTTGTTTCATAAATTAGTATTAGAATTTTTTTGAGGAAATAATATGAAGAAAGATGATATGAAAGTAAAAATAATTTGGGGTAATAAGAAAATAAATTACAATAGACTATATGAAATACTTGCAGATGTAATTTTACAAAAAATAGAGGAGGGGAAAAAAAATGAAAACAGTTGTTTTAATGAGGGTTAGTACAGACCATCAAGAAACAAAGGCTCAAAGAAGTGCTATTAATAAATATATAAAAGATAATGGAATATATATTGATGAATGGTTAGAAGAAAAAGATGTTTCAGGATTTAAAGTACCCATTGATAAAAGAAAAGCATTAAATAAAATTAAAGAATATGCTATTAATAAAGAATTGGATAGGCTAATTGTATTTAATTTAGATAGAATAGGAAGAAAAACAGAAGCATTAGGATATATTTCTTTTTTAAATCAATTAGGTGTTAAAATATTATCTGTTACAGAAGGTGAAATAGATGCTTTTAACATAAATAATCAATTACTTACTTATATAAAATTGTGGCAATCTCAAAATGAGAGCATTAAAACTGGCTTAAGAGTTAAGGCAGGAAAAAATGCAAAAAATGAAAAAGGAGGATTTAATGGAGGTACTCCAGCTTTTGGTTATAGTTATAATAAGTTATATAAAAAATTAGAAGTTAATACAGAAGAGGCAGAAATAGTAAAGTTAATATTTAAAATGTATTTAGAATTTGGAGTAAATCATATTACAAGAATATTAGAAGATAAAGGATTAGAGTTAAGAGGAAATAAGAAATGGTATAAGCAAACTGTTATGAGTATAATTAGAAATCCAATTTATATAGGCAGACAACAATATGGAAAATGGTCAAACGGAAATAAAAGGAATTATAGTAACATGAAAATGCAACCTTATAATAAAGAATTACAAATAATAGATAATGAAACATGGGAAAAAGTACAAGAAACAAGAATTAATAGAACAACAATAATAAATTCATATACTAAAGATATAAGTAAAAGTAATGTGTTATTAAGTAGTTTATTATATCATGTATGTGAAGATGGAAATGTAAGAAAGCTATATGTAGATTATAGTTATAGAAAAGATGGAAAGAAAGATTTAGTTTTCAAATGTAGTTGGTGCAAAGAACATAGAAGTAAAAGTAAAAAAGTGTATGGGGGAAAAAGATTAACTGAAAGAGTGGAGAATGAAATAATTGAAATTATAGAAAATTTAAATTTAAAGGATATGAAAGCATACATAAAAGAAATGGAAAGCACTAATTTAAAAGAAGTAAATAAAAAATTAAAAAATATAGATAAAGAAATTGAAAAGCAAAATAAAATACAAGATAATGCAATGAAAGAACTGGAGAGAATATTTTTAGAAGAAAGTAAACTAAATATAGAAATAATTAATGTTATGATAGAAAATAGTAAAAAGAAAATTGATAAACTAAAGATTGAAAAATGTAAACTTGAAAAAGATAAAAACACCATTGAAAATAAAATTGATAATAGTGTGCAGGTATTAAATAAGTATTCTGATTTTAAAAATATATATAAAGATGCAAGTATAAAAAGTAAAAAATTAATTTTACAAGAAGTCTTAGATAAAGTTATAATAGATAAAGAAGGTTGTGTTAACATAAATCTTAACTTGTTATAGTAGGGTTTTGTAAATAGTCTTTAAAGCTCCTACAAGTCCTGCTAACAACTATAAAAAGGGTGGAAAAGTTGATAAAAGGTTAGAAGAGTGGTCTTTAAAAAATAACCTTTTAATAATATGTGGTCATACTCATAAAAGCAGATTTCCAAAGGCTAATGAAGGAAGCTATTTTAATGATGGCTGTTGTGTACTTCCTTATTCCATAAGTACAATTGAAATAAATTTAGGTCTTATTTCATTGGTAAAATGGTCAATAGAGCCAAAAGAAAAAGATAATGTTTTATATATAAAAAGAAGCTTTTTAGGTGGCCCTGAAAAGTTAGATGAATATTTAAAGTAAGTTATGAGAAAAGGGGATTTTTTTAGGTATGAGCTTTATTGATTTACATTGTGATACAGCAAGTAGAATTTTTTATGAAAAAGAAAGTTTAAAGAAAAATAGTTTTTCTGTGGATATAGATAAATTAAAAAAGGGAGGAGCACTTGCTCAAGTATTTGCTTTTTTTATAGATGCAGGAGAAGTAAAGGATTTAGAGAGTGAATTTAAAAGCATGTATAATACCTTTATAGATGAAATAGAGAAAAACAAAAGTGAAATAGAAATTGTAAGAAATATTAATGAGTTAAAAAGTTGTGAAGAAAAAGGAAAAATAGGAGCTTTTTTATCTATAGAGGAAGGAGAAGTTTTAAAAGGAGATATTAAAAATTTAAAAAGAGTTTATGATATGGGGATAAGATTTATTACTCTTACTTGGAATTATAAAAATTCTTTAGGATATCCTAACTATAATTATATTTATAAAGATAAAGGATTAACTTCTCTTGGAAAAGATATGGTTTTTGAAATGGAGAATTTAGGCATTATTCCTGATTGCTCTCATTTATCTGATGGTGGCTTTTGGGACTTAATTAATATATGTAAAAAGCCTTTTATAGCAACTCATTCTAATTCTAGAGAAATAACTTCTCACCCAAGAAATTTAACAGATGATATGATTAAAGCTTTGGCAAATAAGGGTGGAGTAATGGGGTTAAACTTTTGTTCTGATTTTTTAGGAAAAAATAAAGTATCTTCCCTTGAAGATATGACAAGACATATAAAGCATATAAAAAATGTAGGTGGAATAGATGTTTTAGCCCTTGGAAGTGATTTTGATGGAATAGAAAATAAGGTAGAAATTAAGGATTCTTCTGAAATGGATAAGTTAGCTTTTTATCTTTATAAAGAAGGATTTAAAGAAAGTGAAATTGAAAAAATATTTTATAAAAATGTATTAAGATTTATGATAGAAAATCTAAGATAAAGGAAAGAATATTATGGGAAAATTATTAGGAAAAACAGCTCTTATTACAGGAGCTTCA